>JAGBTW010000162.1 GCA_017631135.1 Alistipes sp. | reverse complement strand
GACTCCTTGATTAGGGGCAGCGTCTCGAGGCCTGTCATGCCGGGCATCATCTCGTCGAGGATGACAAGGTCGTAGGCCGTTGCGGCGACCATCTCAACAGCGTCGTAGCCGTTGTTGCAGGTCTCCACCTCGTAGCCCTTGGCCGTAAGGAACATCACATGTGGTTTGAGCAGGTCAATCTCATCATCGACCCATAGTATCTTATTCATAATCTTTGTCGTTTTTAGCATCTAACGCACCGACAACCGCTTTAATTGTGTCGTAGCTCTCTGTAAGGGCGCTGTTGCGAGTGTCACGGTCGAACCAACGCACCTCGGTGATGCCCTCATCGTGTTGAGGCTCAAGGCTTGAGGGTGTCTCCGATAGCATACGCCACCAGTCGGTAGACTTAAGCTCCCACTCGCCATAGGTGTCGTAGGCGTGCCATGTGGTGCAGAGGGGTGTTTCGTCGAGCGCCGTAGCCTTTACGCCTGTCTCCTCCTCGACCTCGCGGAGTGCCGCTGTGCGGCTCTCTTCACCCGCCTCGATATGCCCTTTGGGTAGGTCCCAGCGGTTGCGCAAGCGTATCATGAGAAGCTCGCCCGAGGGGCTTTCGACAACGCCTCCTGCGGCGCGCACAACCTTGAACTCGCGACATAGCGCACTAAAAGTGCGAGCGGGGTCGTCGGTTATGATGGTTGTCGATTTGCAAATTCCAACTTTTTTTACTATTTTCGCTCGCGAAATAGTGCCATATTCGTCAGGCTCTAAAATGGAGCTACTGTCGGTGGGGCGCACTGTGCTGATATACAGTGCTGAAGACCCAAAATAGATGGTATATGTTGCGCTCTTGTTCATATTGCTGTGTGCAAAGATACGAAAAAGCGACAACAAGATGAAAGAAACAAAAGTAAATTATTAAAACAATAACTCAAATATTATGAAAAAATTACTTTGTCTTATGACTTTTGCATCGTTGCTTGCCCTTGGTGGCTGTTGCGAGAATGAGGCTGGCATCCCCGAGCCTTTGGAGATTAACAACGCTTTGACTGATGCCGAGAAGGAGGCTGGCATCCTTACAGCCGAGGTTATGTGGAAGATGGGTCGCATCGGCTCGCAGACCCTCTCACCCGATGGCAGCAAGCTTCTCTACACTCTCACCGAGTACAACATGGCCGAGAACCGCGGTCTTACGTCGTTGGTGTTGCGCGACATGGCAACAGGCGTTGAGACTCGCCTTACGGACAACAAATCATCGAACACCGCACCCCAGTGGTTGGATAACAATACCATCGCGTTCATGTCTAACCGCACTGGCGCAATGCAGGTGTGGGCTATGGATGCCCAGGGTGGTAGCCTTAAGCAGGTGACTGATGTTGAGGGTGGCATTGAGGGCTTCGGCATCGCTGGTGACCACGCCTTCTACACAAAGCGCGTTGAGGTGGCAAAGCTTAAGGGCTCGAACAAGTATGACGACATGGATAAGTCAAAGGTGCGCATTTATGACGACCTCATGGTACGCCACTGGGACTACTGGGATGATGGCTCATACCTCCATGTCTTTGCTGCTGACTATGTTGACGGCAAGATTGTAAACGGCAAGGACATCATCGGTGCTGATGCAGCATACGACTCACCTCTTGCTCCCTACTTCGACACAGCAGAGATTCGCCTCTCGCCCGACGGTAGCTTGCTCGCCTACACTTGCAAGCCCTTGACAGGCGTTGAGTATGCACTCTCTACCGACTCTGACATCTTCCTCTATGACTTCGCTACCGAGGCTACACGCAACCTCACAAAGGAGGCGGCAGCAACAGGTGTAGATAAGTTCGTGGGCTATGATAAGTACCCCGTATTCTCGCCCGACGGCTCGAAGATTGCATTCCGCTCACAGCGTCGCCCCGGCAACGAGGCTGACCAGCAGCGCCTTTGGGTATTCGACCTTAAGACCAACGAGTGTACATATATCACACGCGGTCAGGACTACTGCGTGACAGAGGTTGTGTGGGATGGCAACGAGGCTATGTACTTCGTGCTCCCATGGCGCGGTACACACCAGGTTGCACGCATCGACCTCGATGGCAACATGAAGGCTATCACTGCGGGTAACCACGACATCAATAACTTCACATTTGCTGCGGGTAAGCTTGTGGCTAACATGAATACCATCTCGAAGGCTGTCGAACTCTACGATGTAAACCTCGAAAGCGGCGAGTTGACACAGCTCACAGACGTAAACCGCGAGATTTACGACAACATCAAGTTTGGTGAGGTTCAGGAGCGTTGGATTACTACTACCGACGGCAAGAAGATGCTCACATGGGTAATTCTTCCTCCCAACTTCGACCCCACAAAGAAGTATCCTACACTTCTCTACTGCCAGGGTGGTCCACAGAGCACCGTATCGCAGTTCTGGAGCTACCGCTGGAACTTCCAGCTCATGGCTGCACAGGGCTATGTTATCGTAGCGCCTAACCGCCGCGGTTGCCCCTCGTTCGGTCAGGAGTGGACAGATCAGATTTCGGGTGACTACTCTGGTCAGAACATTAAGGACTACCTCGCTGCAATCGACGAGGTGTCGAAGGAACCTTGGGTAGACACAGAGCACCGTGGTTGTGTGGGTGCTTCGTATGGTGGCTACTCTACATACTACCTCGCTGGTGTGCACGAGGGTCGCTTCAAGGCGTTCATCGCACACTGCGGTATCTTCAACTTCGAGTCTATGTATGGTCACACCGAGGAGCTCTTCTTCGTGACCAACGACTATGGTGGTGCTTACTGGGAGAAGGACAACGCAACAGCTATGCGCTCGTATGCTAACTCACCCCACAAGAAGGTGGCAAACTGGGATAGCCCAATCATGATTATCACAGGCGAGAAGGATTACCGTATCCCCTATAGCCAGTCGCTCGAGGCCTTCACCGCAGCACGCGTACAGGGTCTTGATGCTCGTTTGGTATCATTCGAGAACGAGGCACACCAGGTATTCCAGCCCCAGAACAGCGTTGTTTGGAACCGCGAGTTCTTCAGCTGGTTGGATAAGTATCTCAAGGTTGAGGAGTAGTACTTCAGTGTTAATAGCATAAATCTATATAGAAAGATGAAAAAGTTTTTGTATTCATTGTTGGCGTTGCCAATGCTTTTGGTAGCATGTGGCCAGGAGATTAATACTCCCGTAGACCCTGCAGCGCCCAAGTTTGAACTCACCTCGCAGTCGACCATGGAGTTCGATGCAGAGGGTGGCAAGGGCACCATCTCATTTACCTATAACTTCGAGGGTAGCACTGGTAGCAACGACCATCCAACTTTTAATGTGAAAGTTCTCGATGTTACTTGTGATGCAGAGTGGATCGAGTTGCCAAGCGAGGTTAAGGCTTATGATAACTCTTTTAACTTTGCTGTAGCCAAGAACGAGAGCGAGGAGGCTCGCCAGGCGACTATTACAGCATCTATCGAAGGTCTTTCGTTTGATGTGACCGTAATGCAGGCAGGTGCAGTAGTTGGCGGCAATGAAGATGATGAGCCAAAGGATGAGTTTGTTGAGGGCTGGGCTATAAATGGTACAATGAACGATTGGGTGAAGAAGGATGCTGTGGCGATGACCGAGGAGGGTGACTTCTTTGCGGTTAAGGGTTTCGAGCTTGCTGCGGATGATAACTTCAACTTCATCTTCAATGGTACAGAGAAGAGCTATGGCGGCAATGGTCAGACATCTGAACCTAACACTATCTATGAGGCAAAGTCATGGGGTAGCAATATCAGCGTTACCGAGGCTGGTAAGTACGATGTATATTTGAGCGCCGACCTCAAGAACTACTACATCATGAACGAGGGCGTTAGCCCCGCAGAGGCAGAGGCACCCCTCAAGCCCGGTGAGAAGCGTTGGTCTATCTTTGGTACATTCGAGGGTAATAACCGTGTGGCGGATGTAGAGCTCAAGGTTGATGGAAAGTATTACTCTGTTAAGGGCATCAAGTTCGTCGAGGATATGTCGTTTGTTGTTCGCTGCAATGGCGGTGAGGCTGGCACTTTGGGCGTGGCATCATCTGAGGCATATGCTGTGGAGGGTGCTATCAAGCTTGAGGTTAAGAGCGATGCCAACTACGAGATTAAGGTTGCAGCCGAGGAGGGTCAGAAGTACGATATCTACTTCACATACAACGATGATAACTATGAGGTTTGGGTTATGCCAGGGGGTCAGTATCCTATCATTTGGGATAGAGTTGATGGTGCATATTTCGCCTCATACAATAACTTCATCCTCTATCTTATCACCAACGACATCGTGCTTTCGCTCGACTTCACAGCTGGCAACGAGACTGTTGTAAACAATGTGATTCCTGCGGGTACATACTATGTTGGTGATACCGAGGGCAATGGCTGGTGCTTCGATGTTGACTACTGCCAGGCCAAGATTCGTGGTCGTGAGGTGCCTGTTTTTGATGGCTCTATGAAGATTGAGCATAAGGATGGCAAGTATGACATCTTTGTCGATATGCGCACTGCTACGCTCGACGTATTGAAGATGCACTATGTTGGCGAGATTGGCTTCGACCCATTCTTCGCGAATATGGGAGGCCTCAAACTTAATAGCCCTGAAAAATAAAAAACACAAGTTAGGATAATGAAATTACGCAGGTTACATGCATTATTAGCTCTCGTGGCAGTGCTCTTCGCTTCGTGTGGAGAGCCTGTCAACGAGACGCCACAGCCTACAGTGCCACATCTCTCGGTAGACATTGAGGGTATCATCAGCATTGATGCCGAGGGTGGTGAAGTGGAGATTAACTACACAATCGAGAATCCCGTTGAGGGTCTTGTGCTTGAGGTGACCTCTGCGAGCGATTGGATTGGCGAAATTGCTGTTGGCGAGAGCGTATCGCTCTTTGTGGATGTCAACCCCACCACGCAGAGTCGTGTCGGCATGGTCACTCTGACCTACGGCGAGGAGAGCGTCACCGTGGGTATACAGCAGGAGGGTGCTACATCTGGCAGCGAGATACTCTTCGAGATAACATCGGAGCGTAAGATGGCCTTTAACTCTAAAGGTGGCGAAGGTACAATTCTCTACACGCTTAAAGGTGAGGATGCGACTATACTCCCCGAGATTATCTCAAACAAGGAGTGGCTCACAATCGACAATGTCACCTCTGCAGAAGCCACATTTAGCGTGGAGCGTAATAGAGCTACCGAGAAGCGTAATGCCAAGATTTCGGTAAACTACATGGGCACAGAACTCACTGTCTTTGTTGACCAGGATGCGGCAAGCGATGAGGTTACACTTAGGGTTGATAGGGCGGTGGTAAAGAGCGGAGAGGCGGTTACCTTCACTGTAATCTACGAGGAGGAGGATGTTACTGCCGATGCCACAATCCACGCGAACTACACTAACGAGGAGGTCTCTAACCCCTATACTACAATCGAGAGTGGTGAGTTGTCGTTCTATGCAAAGTATAACGGTCTCAAATCGAAGATATGTAGCGTTACAGTAATTCCTGCATACGCTCCTGAGTTCCCCGAGGATGCTAACCCCGAGAGTTTCGACTTCAATCAGCGCATGCTTATAGTTGACCATACGGGTCTTGGTTGTGCATATTGCCCTGGTGTGAAGCAGGCTATCCACGACACGCAGGAGAAGGCTCAATACAAGGATAAGTTTAACGTGGTCTACGCCTACACCTTCAGTTCAAATGAGGTGTGCTACTCTTCGGCAGCGCGCACATTGTGGAACTACTATGTTGGCGTATGCTCTACGGGTGATAAGCTAACAGGCTATCCAAGTTTTACGACGAACTACTGCTTCAACTACACTGGCAAGTACCAACTTGAGCAGCGCATCGACGACCTATGGGAGGAGAATCCCGCGGCATCTATAGCCTACGCTGCAGAGATTGTCGATGATAAGATTGTGGTGAGTGCTTCAGTAAAATCATCCGTGGCGCAGAACTACAAACTCTCGTTGTGGGTGCTTGAGGATGATATCTACGCTAGGCAGACAAATGCGACGGCAGAGTGGATGCACACGCACTCAAACGTTATGCGTGATGCCCCCACGGGAGTATCCAACTCCGACATCTCGGGTATAGACTTCGGATATATTGAGGCGGGTGCTACGTTGAGTCGCATCTTGGAGTTTGACCTATTCTGCGCCAACTCATGGAAAAAGGAGAACTTGAAACTTATAGCTGTTCTCTCTGCTCCAAGTGAGCAGTATGGTGGCAAGTATGAGGTTGTGACAACGGCTATATGCGAGTTTGGCTCGTCGGTTGGCTTCGACTATAAGAGATAAGATGTATAACCTATAAAACTACAAAGATAACAATGAAAAAAATTCTCTCTTTGATTGCCCTTGTGGCAGTCGCACTCACAGCATGTGAGACACAGCAGACAGGCAACAAGCCTGCTGAGGTAGATCCAAACCTTAAGATTAAGCTTACATCGCAGTCTGTTATGGACTTCGAGGCTGCAGGTGGCGAGGGTGTTATCACCTATGAGTTTGAGGACCTCACTCGCGCAAATGTGGCTGAGGCGGCAACTGCTGTAGATTGGATTCAGAATCTCACAAGTGCTGAGGAGGGTAAGGTGACATTCACTGTTGCTGCATACGATGGTGAGGAGGAGCGTAGTGCAACCGTAAAAGTTTCGTATGGCGAGTATAGCTTCCAGGTTATGGTTAAGCAGAAGGGCATGAAGCACGCAGATGTTACATTCAACGCTACACACCTTGGTGGTACATACTGGGGTAAGTATATCAACACCAAGGGCTTCAACTACTTCGTGATCCTTGGCGATATGCAAGCTGACCACTACCAGTCGAAGCAGGATGGTGCTACGGAGTATCGTTTCGACATCTACTCTGACACCGCTTCATCGTTCAACTCAACACACCGCATCCCTGTAGGTACTTACAAGTTAGACCACGCTCGCTCGGGTAACCCTGGCACTATCGATGGCTTCAAAGATAACAGCTACCTCTTCACTCCCGCCTACACTACTACAGCCTTTGCTGATGCAACGCTCGTAGTGACAGAGGATAGCATTATTGCAGATGTGACATTCTTCGATGGCTCGGTTCACCACATTGAGTACCACGGCTCAACAGTCATGGAGGACTACATTCAGAATACATATGCTGATGTATATCCAGTTAGCCAGTACACCAGCGACATCAACATCAATGTTACAAATGGTCGCATTAACGCACGCTACCGTGGTGACCACCTCGGTGTAGGTTACGATGTGTGGTTTATCGACATGGTTGCCGAGACCAACCCCTACAATGGTGCGTACATCATCCTTGACCTTATCGTACCAAAGGAACTCGGTGGTTTTGCTAACCTCGACGGTATCGTAGGTGAGTACAAATTCCACGATGAGAATACCACAGACTATGCGTACACTATCCCTGTTGGTCGTCTTCGTGACGATAGCCTTCAGTTGCACGCATGGTATCTCTGGTGCGTACAGAGCCAGGTGGATATGTCACAAGCTGCGCCTATGACATCGGGTACTGTTAAGGTTACGAAGAATGGCTCTAACGACTACACATTCGAGATTGATAGCACCGACGACAATGGTAATCGTATCGTTGGTACGTTCCAGGGCACTATCCTCGACTATCAGGATCAGAGCTGCGAGTAATAACTTAATTAAACTATAACATTTATCTAAATTATGAAGAAGTATTTATTGATGCTTGCTGTGGCTTTCGTGGCCTTTACAGCATGTGAGACTCCTGAGGGCCCCGAGGGTGGCAATGAGGAGGTTAAGGGTACTCTTGCTGTTACGGAGAAGTCAGTAGATGTGGCTTTCTATGGTGGCGAGGGCGTTGTGAACTACACTATCACTGACGGTGAGGCGGGCGCAAAGCCCACAGTAACTGCTAACCAGGAGTGGGTTAACAACATCACCGTTGCGGAGACTATCACCTTCAATGTTGAGTTCAACAATGTTGAGGAGTCGCGCGTTGCTACGCTTAACGTAAAGTATGGCGAGCAGACATTCGAGGTATTCGTACGCCAGGATGCAGGTATGGCAGTAGATGTGGAGTTCGTGGCTACAGCGCTTAATGGCGAGTACTACGGCACTGCATACTCGCAGGATCCCAACTACTTTGCTATCCTTTCGAAGAATGGTACTACAGGCTGGAGCGACCTCTATCTCGATACATACTACCGCTTCGATATCTACTCTGCAACTCCCGCTGATGCCTCTGCACCAGTTCTTCCACAGGGTGTCTTTGCTTACGACTATCTTAACTCTGGCGTTGGTGAGACCTTCGGTGACTTCTACAGCGTGCGCATGGAGACATTCCAGGATGGTAACCTTGTAGAGACAAAGATTGAGGATGGCGTTATCATCATCACCGAGAATAAGTTTGAGGCTATTTTGAAGATGGTTGATGGCAAGGTACACCGCGTAGTATATGAGGGCTCATTGGCACTCGGTTACATCGAGGTTCCCGAGCCCGACTACTACTCAACACTCACAGAGGACTACACATTCAACCACGCTGATGGTACCATCCGCCTCAACTACTTCGGCGACTACTACGGCCTTGGCGCTTCAAACTGGACCGTGAGCCTCGTATTGCCAGGCACAAATATCAACGGCGACTACTTCATCATTGATATCGTAACCGACAGCGTAGAGTTCAACGCTTCTAATATCGTTGGTACCTACACCTGCGTTGAGGAGGCTAATGCTGCAAAGAACACCTTTATCGCAGGTTACTATGAGGGTGGCTTCGGCAGCTCATGGTACTTCGTAGCTGTGGATAACTACTACGGCACTGACGATGTAGCACCTATCGTTGACGGTACTATCACCATCCGCGAGGAGGGCGTTAAGTTTGTCGTAGAGTTCGACTGTATGGACGACAATGGCCACAAGATTGCAGGTACATTCACTTGTTCAGGCCTTGAGATGTACGACAATAGCAAATAATACATTGTGGTGTCGCACACGCGGCACCACTTCTTAAAAACAGACTCCTCGGGCTGGTACTTCGGTACTCGCCCGAGGTTTTTTTTGTGTCATCCCAAGCGTAGCGAAGCATCCCCTCGGAGCATCCCAGAGCCAGCGTTGATAGCGCATTGTCAGCGAGGAGATTCTTCACTTCGTTCAGAATGACAGCGTATAGTGTTCAGAATTACAGCGTATAGTGTTCAGTATGACGCTGTTATGTGTGTCATTGCGAGGCACAGAACAAACCGTGGCAATCTCATTCGCTGTACTTTGTCATCCTGAGCGCAGCGAAGGATCTATGGGATAGCACAGCAATCGAACGTCAGTACTCTCCGAGAGATTCTTGAGTTCCTCTACCTTGCTCCGCCTCGGCATAACAAGTGAACTTGTTCTGCACTCGGCTTAATCGCAACGTTCACTTCGTTCAGAATGACAGCATAGAAGTACCCCCTGCTAACCATGAACCAAAAAAACACCCCTGCAAGGTCTCTTGCAGGGGTGTTGCCATATCACCCGAGGGTGAGTGTATGTCGCTCGATGCGATTAGCGAAGCTTCAAGCCCTTAGCGGGAGCTGCTGTAGAAGCCTTCTTAACGCTCTTAACAGCTATGCGCTCCTTTGATACCACGGGAGCAGCAGCCTCGTTAACAACGATGCTCTTAAGATGCTTCAACGAGCCACCGCGTGTTGCAGCCATAAGCTCTGATGCGGGAGCCATCTTACCGCTCCACTCGCCATCGATGCAGTTGTCAGCATCGTCAAGAACTTCGAATGATACCTTCGCTGTGCCGTCGCCATTGTCAGTTACATGTACAGAACCATCAACAAATGGAGCCATAGTTACGCCATCATTTGTGTAGTACCAGCTACCTGACATATAGTACTCATCACCCCAACCATCGATATAACCAGGATATGATGTGAATGAGCCAAATGATGAGCTGATAGCGAATGTGCCAGCAAATGATGTAGTGTTTGTTGAGTCTGTCAATACGTCGAACTGTACGAAGTCACCAACACCGTCGTTAGGCATGATAGCAAATGTCCAGTTGTTCAAACCAATCTCGTAGTAGTCACCATAGTACTCGTAGTAGAGAGTGTGGTTGTCGAAGTTACATGTGTAGTCCTCCCAAAGAGTAGAGAGAATATCGCCGTAGTCATCATCACCACCGCCATCTGATGAGTCATAAATCACGATGTCGCCACCAGCGAAGGTAATCTTGTGAGTCGCGCCACTTACCATCATGTGTACCTCAGCATATATTGAGCCATCCTCGTTGAATGTGATGAAGCCACCATCAGGCCAATCTGTAGTGTCGTAGTCGTCGCCATAAGAGTTCATCTTGTAGTATAAAGAGTAGTATGCAGCTACAGTCCAGCAGTCGCATGTGTCGTTAATGTCGATGGGGTATGTGCCAGGAGCGATAGTGTAATCGGTAGAGATAGGCGCATAGAGATCGAAGCGGTAGTATGTACCGTTTGCGATGTCGTAACCCTCCTCATCAACGCCGAGGTCAGAGAGGAAGAAGTAGTAGTTATCTGCTGTACCAGGTGTGTACTGGTCGCCAAAGTACATAGCGTATGCGTAGTTTGCTGTAAACTCAACATCCTCTTCAGGAGCAGGAGTCTCGCCGCCACCTACATAGATCTTGGGCTCACCATTGTAAGTTACGGTGTGCTCAACGCCACCAACGGTAACTGTAAGAGTGATGCCATTCTCATTTACGACTGCTTGACCAGCCTCATATGTGCCCTTACCCTCGTATGCAGTGCCATCAGCGTTAATCTTGAAATAACCAGAGTAGTAGTTACCCAAAGTCCACTCTGTACCATTGTCGTTAACATCGAATGCGTATGTGCCAGCAGGGATGTGGATGTAACCCTCTGCATCTACTGTACCCTCAACGCTGTAGAGGTCAACCTGGTAGTAAGTACCACCTGGCATTGAGTAGCCATCCTCGTCCAAGCCAAGGTCAGAGAGCACAACATAGTAGTTGTGTGCTACAGAGTACTCTGTGCCGTAGTACTCGCCATCAAGATACTCAGCTGTGAAGTTTACAGGCTCAGTAGGAAGCACATTTGTAAGAAGCTGCATACCCTCAACTACGCCCTCGTATGTAAAGTGGAAGTTCTGACCCTCAGCGTCAGTAAGCTCGATGTCGAATGTGTAGCCGTCGATGTCGCCCTCAACGACAACCTCGCCGTCGCCACCCTCGAAGAAGTACTCCTCGGTCTCGCCAACGTAGAGCTCGAAGCCCTCAATCATTAGACCACCGTTCTCAACTGTGTATGTGCCAGCAGAGAGAACCTCCTCGCCTGTCTCACCTACCAATACAGCACCCAAAAGGATGTTGCCATCCTCGGTGTAGAAGCCGATGAGGAAGTAGTTGTCGGGGAAGCCGTATTCTGCCAATGATACGCGCTCTGCGTATGCCAACTCCTCGTCATAGAGATACTCCTTTGCATCTACCACTACCTCTGCCTGCTTAACAGCTACCTCGAAAGAGAGGTCGCCATAAGCAACAACGATAGTTGTCTCGCGTGCCTCGCCAACGTTAGCCTCAACGGTGAATGTAATGTTCTCATCGACTGTGAGGTTTGTGATCCAGCCATCCTCACAAGCTGCTGTGAGTGAAGTTGCAGAGTTTGCGTTCTCGAGTGTGTAGGTGATGACACCCTCGCCACCCTCGGCTGTGAACTCCATTGTGGGCTTTGAAGTAAGAGTCAAAACGGCGTCCTGCTCACCTGGAGTAGGGCCTTCGATAGGCTCTTCACATGCTGCGAATGCCAAAGGCAAAGCGAGCAATAGATAGAATAAATGCTTGATTTTCATAATAAAACGTATTTAGTTAATGTTTGTTTACGATTTCTGTCGCTAAATCATGTTAACAAAGTTAAATAATTTTTTGGTAACACGCAAATTTTGTGCAGATTTATTAGTAAAATTTAGAAGTGATAGTGTGTGCTATCAATGCTTTTGCCCTGGTCGGCTTCGAGGAGATTCTTTACTTCGTTCAGAAATAAAGCTGTGTGTTCAGAGTGATAGTGTTGAGTATTAGTTATTTACGCTATTATGGTTAATATATTTGCTTTACTACTTGGTAATCAGTGCGTAGTGCGAGCGTGTGTACTCCGACATTGGCGAGCCAGAGATTGTGCCCGTAAGTGAGTGACCTCGGTCGTCGTGGGTGTTGAGCGTGAAGGTGTAGCGGTCGCCCTCGATGTCGATAGTCACGCTGCCCTCGCTAAAGGGGGCGTATATCTCGCCAATGCCGCCATCGACCATGTCGACATACCACGAGCTGTAGAAGTTGTTGCCCCACTCGATATATCCTGGAATGAAGGTGTAGAGACCATACTCCTTGTCGGCACTATATGTGCCAGCGATGTTATCTGCCGCAGGGTCGCTCAAGATGTCCAAGAGCAGATATGTGCCCGATATTAACTCGGGGTTCTCGAATATGTGCACCATCCAGTTGTCCGTGCCATTGCTGTAGTAGTCACCGTAGTACTCCATGATGATTGTCGCATCGTCGATGTCGAAGACGATGTCGTCGGTTAGCGTGGAGTAGCGCTCGTGGTTATCGTCTCGCGAGTTGTTGTAGATGGTAATGTCGCCCTTGAAGCTAACCTTGTGGAGCTTGCCGCCATACATCACCTCTGCCGTTATGCCATTCTCGTCGACAACGAGTGTGCCCGACGATGGCACGAGCATAGTCTCTAACTCGCCCGCAGTGTCGTAGGTGATATACATCGAGTTGTGCACGCTGATGGTGTTGGGCGTGCAACTGTTGGTGCTATCTATGATGTATGTGCCATGGGGGAGTGTGAGACCAGCCTCGGTGTTAACAAGTACGCTGTAGAGCTCGAAGCGGTAGTATGCACCAGGGTAGCACAGCGTGCCGTCGGTGTTTAGTTCGTCGTTGCTCAATATCAGGGTGAAGTAGTCCGAAATATCGGGGGTGTTCATATCTCCAAAGTAGTATGACCACGCATGTTTAACCTCCGACTCCACAACCTCTATCTCCTCGGGCTCGGGTATGGTCTTGTCGATGAGCGTCATATCGCCGCTGTAGGTCACCGCGTGCTCCACGCTATCGATGCGCGCAGTGAGCGTGAGACCCTCCGCTGTCACTGTAAGCGTAGCTGCCTCGAATGAGTGTGTGGCGGTGTTGCTCGCAGCGCTGTAGATGTAGTGCATGGTGTATGTTGCGCCGATGCTCCATGCTGCATAGCTGCCGCTGTTGTCGAGAGAGTATGTGCCCGCGGGTAGGCAAACATCGCCCTCACCCTCGTGCAGAGGTGCGTAGAGGTCGAGTAGGTAGTATGTGCCGCCATCGCGTGCCACGCCCTCGTCATCAAGACCGAGGTCGGAGAGGTAGACGAAGTAGTTACCCATGTCGGGGCTATACTTGTTGCCATGGTAGAGACCATAGAAGCTGTCCGCATTGAAGGTTACCTCCTCGGGCTGTGGTGGCTCGGGTTTATGACCCTCCTGCTCGATGGTTATGGTGATGCTCTGTGCATTGTAGGTGAGCACTACGGTTGCTGTGCGCGCCTCGCCCTCGTTTGCTGCGACGCGCATCTCTATGGTCGAGTCGTTGTGGTTGTCGGTGAGCTCTATCCACGTTGCCTCGGTCGCCACATCGAGTGTCGAGGTGCGCGTGTGCTGCTTTACCTCCTCCTCGGGGATAAAGATGTAGAGGATGGTATCGGTGCCACCCTCGGCAGGGAACTTCATCACCTCGTCCGAGAGGAGCATGAGGTAGTCGTTCTCGGGCGTGGGGTTGGTGATTATCACCGAGGGCTCACATGCTGCAAACATCGCAACGCCAGCAAGCAGCGCAGCTATAATGGTTCTCAATCTCATGGTGTTTGTATCTAAAAAGTCTAATACTCCTGTGCCATGCCGCTCCATGTGCCCGATATGGTATTTCCGCGGTCGTCAAGGAGGGTGAATGTCACTGTTGTTGTGTTGTCGTTTTCGTGTGTTATGACAAGCGCGCCATCAACAAAGGGTGCTAATGCGCCATCGTCGGTGTAGTACCACGAGCCCTCCATGTAGTATCCCGAGCTGTTGTCACCACTTATGTAGCCCTTGAGGAAGCTATTTTTGCGGTTTGTGTCGCCCGCGGTGTAGTTGCCATAGTAGTAGTCCGACGCAGAGCGCTGACTCATAAGGTCAAACTGCACATGGTCGCCCACGCGGCTCTTGGGCCAGATGACAACCATCCAGTTGTGCAGCCCCGTGTAGTAGTAGTCGCCGTACCACACATACATCAGTTCGTGGTCGTCGAGCTGCACGGTGTAGTCACTCGTGAGGGTCGATATGGCGCTATCGGGGTCCTCCTTGCCGAG
Organism: Alistipes sp.; assembly: GCA_017631135.1. Lineage (GTDB taxonomy): Bacteria > Bacteroidota > Bacteroidia > Bacteroidales > Rikenellaceae > Alistipes. The sequence goes on along the minus strand of JAGBTW010000162.1, from coordinate 9,319 downwards.
TGACGAGCGCATATCCTTAACCATGGTCTCGCCCTCGTATATCGCGGTATACTCTTTGTCGTCAAACCTAACAACAAGCCTTGCCCCCTCGTCAGTTATCTGTAGCTCGCCATAGTCGAAGCTCTTGGTCGTTGTGAAGTAGCCCTCGTAGTCGCTCTTTAAGAACTTTGAGTTTGCCATCGAGAATGTGCCATCGGCAAAGGTGTTGTTCTTGTCGAGCTTGTAGACACCCTTTGGTACAGGTACAGAGTCGGTGTTGTCACCCTCGTAGAGTGCGCCATAGAGGTCTATGCGGAAGAATGTGCCGTTGGGCATGGCAAAGCCACTCTCCTGAAAGCCCTTGGTGGATATATGGATAAAGTAGTTGCCTACGCCTGGCGTGAAGTGGTCGCCATAATACTCGCCATCGAAGTGGTGCGCTGTGCACACAAATTTTATCGCGGGGGTGGGTGTCTCTACCTCTTCTTTGCAGTTGCAACCAGCGACCATGAGCAATGCCGCTATAGCAAGGAGTCTGTAAAACAGTCTGTTCATATCTTGATGAGTGTTACTCTGTTACTAATTACTATTCCAAAAACAAAAGTAGTAAAAAAGAGGTAATTATCCAAGAGGATTGCTGAGAAATAGGATGTGCAATACATGTATAAATATAGGGCCACCCCGCGGGGCAGCCCTATTATTACTGTATGTGTGTTGACTGAAGACTACTGCAAACCACCTTTGTAGGTTGCTGTGAGCTTCTCGTCGTTGATAGTAACACGGTAGATGATGGTGTATGAGCCACCGCCATTGTCGATAACCTCTACGGTGTCGCCATCAGCAAATGGAGTAGTGCCACCGAACAAGCCCATCTGCGATGTTGCGTGACCTGAGGTCATAATCTCCTCGCTCTTGTTGTCGCCAGCGATGACGAACTTACCAGCTACGATGCCATTGCGGAAGGCTGTCATGAAGTACTTACCCTCGTTGTTAACGTTGGTGTAGAGTACGTTATCCATGTAGGCAAGGAGCTGGAGTCTTACCTCGCGGCCTGTCCACTCGTCGTCACCTGTGTTGCCGCCCTCATTGCCACCAGCGTTGGGGTCTGCCTCGGTGGTGAATGTTGCTGTGCCGGCGTCAGAGGCTTTGTTTACAGCTGTGTCTGCGGGGTTAGCAACAACCGACACAGTGTATGTTGTCTCCCACTCAAGACCCTGGTATGTGATGTAAGCGGTCTCTACGGTCTCTACATCTGTGCCGTTGAGTGTTACGGTGTAGTTTGCTGCACCTGTAATCTCCTGCCAGCTAACAGTTGCGCTGTTGCCCGATACGATGCCTGAAACAGAGGGTGTTGCAAGCTTTGTGGGCTCTGATGGGGTAGTGCTGCCACCGCCATTATCCTCGTTCATCTTGCCATTTACGGTGAATGTCATCTCTGCGCCACTTGCCATAGTGAGGTTAATGGTGATGTCCATAGCGTATGTAGCCTCGTCAGTTACTACGACCATGCCACCAGATACAGCCTCGTATGATACGCCGCCAACAACGATGTTTGCAGTAGAGAAGAAACCAAGGTTACCAGCGTAAGAGCGTGTGATCCACTCGTAAGTGTCGTCAGTGTAGATTACATAATCCTTTGCCTGGTAGTCGTTAACATAGAGTGACATCTTGTCGCCCGCATCGTTAGTGAGCTTATACTCGTAGAAGTAGTAGCTTGAGTTGTATGTTACATACTCAATTTTTGAGAATGCCACATTACCTGTGGTCTCGCCACCACCTGCCGAGCCAGTGTCGTTGAGCTTGCCGTTATACTCAATCATGTATGTGAAGCCGTCGCGACCCTCGAGAGTGAGCTCGATGTGGTACTCGTCGCCGTTAGCCTCAACCTTTGCAGAACCTGCATCCACAGCTACAGATGTGCCATCAACAGAGAGTGAGCGTGTTGTGAACTCGTTATCGAACTCGTTGTAGCCAAACCATGTAGTAGATGTCCAGATGTAGTCGCCCGCAGTGAGCGAGTTCTCCTGGGCAAACTGTGCGGGGAAGTGAACATCTACAGAGAAGTTGTCGCCAATTACCTGATACTTGTTACCATAGCTTGATGCGCCACCCCAGAGCCACTTTGTAGCGGTGTGTGTAGCCGAGAACTCGTCGCCAGGGGTAGGAGGCACGGGCTCCTCGCCATTGTCACCAAAGTAGAGGCTACCCTCGTAGGTAATCTTGTGCTTTGCGCCATCCTCCATGGTGATAACTGCCTCAATCTTGCCGTCAGATACCACAACCTCACCATCAGCGTAGAGGTAGTATGTAGGCACGCCATTCACGATGTTCAAGCCTGCGCCGTAGTCGCCAAGACCGAAGGTGCCTGCTGCAGAAGATGTAGCTGCCTTGTATGTGCCGTTGGGCACGGTGTAGTTATTGTTCTCGGCAGAGTCTGCTGCATAGAGGTCGAGGAGGTAGTAGATACCAGTCTCCTTGAACTTCATCTCGTTCTCGGTGAGTTCTACGCCCACGTCAGAGAGCACGATATAGTAGTTGTAGCCAGGTGAGAACTGGTCGCCATAGTACTCGATGTGAGCCTCTGCGGCAGCGAATGTCACGTCATACTCATCGCCAGGTGTTGGAGGTGTTGGAGGCTCGGGCTCGTCGTTGTTACCGCCCTTCTGTGTTGTCATCTTTGCCTCGGCCTTAGCAACAGCCTTTGTGTTCTTCGCCGCAGCAACGATTGTGTACTCGGTCTCGGCCTTGAGCTCTGCAGCGGTGCATGCAGCCTCGGTGTTAGCCTCTACGGCTGTGCCGTTAGCCAAGATCTCGGTAGCTGTGGGTATGCCCTCGGTGCTCTCTACAACGATATACTTAACCTCATCAGCATCCGTAGATGTGATTGTGAAGGCGATTGAAGACTCTGTAGCCTCGCCTACGGTGATAGCCACGGTGGGGTTCTTCACCTCGTCAACGGGCTGATCGGGGGTCTCACAAGCGACGAATGCCAAAGGCAACGCCAAGAGTAAGAAGAGTAGATTTTTAATTCTCATAGTTTAGTGGTTTTAGTATGTTTGTTATTGATTGTCAACCTAACAGACTACAAATATATGATGAATTTTGCAAATTTGCAAATTTGGGAGTGGGTAGTTGATTCGGTGGGTTCGGTGGGTTCGATGAGTTTGGTGGGTTCGGTGGGGTGAGTCGGGGCGGCTGTGCGCAGAGCTTAAGTCCCTCCCCCATAGAACTCATAGAACCCATAGAACCCTATGTCCGCGACAACGCTGTTACTCTTTACACATAAAAAAAGGCTCTCCCAAAGGAAAGCCTTAATAATCACATGTTTATATTGATTACTGTGGGTTAACACCGCCCTCAATAGGACCCTCGATGATACCCTTGAAGTTGCGGTCAGCAGTATCGGTGATATCGAATGTAAACTTATAACCGCCTGAGATATGCTCAACTGTGATATAACCAGACTTGAAGCTTGTCTTGATAGTGTTGTAGGTGAGGTATGAAGAGTCTGCCAAAACATCACCCTCCCACAAATATGGCGCTACGTTGAATGTACCCTCGGGACAAACCTTGTCAGCACCCTTCGCATGGAGAATATCGAAGCAGATGCTCAATGAACCGTCTGTAGATACTGCAGTGAAGAGCAACTCTGATGCGTCCTGCCAGTTCTTCTTAACTGAAGACCACTCAGTCCAAAGATCAGTAGAGATTGAACCATCAGAGAGATCCATACCGCGAATCTCGCCAGTATAGTTCAATGTAATGATGTTGTTTGCAGCCTGGAATGTACCATTAACAGTAATAACTTTGTTCTCAGTGTCAACTGTTACATCGAATGTCGCATCTGTGATATCTGTCGCGTCTGAGCTATTGCTACGATATGAAGAGAAGCCATTCTGTGCTGCAGAGTTAACAAGGATACCGCCATTAGCTACTGAGTATGTGCCGTCAACAACACGCTGAGCGTTTGCCTCATCCATGTAGAAGCTAATAACTGTCTGGCACTCGCCCATAAGCTCAACCTTCTCAACGAAGGTAATGTTCCACTGCTTACCCTCCTGCTTAAGCTCTGCCCAAGACTCAATAACTGTGAATGTTGAGTAGTTGATGTTAGGATCGTAACCCTCGAAGAGCTGCTCAACCTTTGCAGTCGCAGAGACCTCGCCGTAAGTCAAAGTGATGTTACCACCACGCTGTGAGCTTGTCTCGTTCTTAGCAACAGTGAATGCTACAACGCCATCAGCAGCTGAGGTGATAGTAATCCACTCTACATCTGCAGTAGCCTGAAGCTCTACGCCCTCAACAGCATTCTCCAAAACGTAAGCAAGTACGCCCTCGCCACCCTCAGCAGCAAATGCCTCAAGTGTAGATGTGATCTCAAGAACGGGAGCGGGAGCAACATACTCAGCCTGCTTTACAGTAACCTTGAACTCCAACATGCCGTATGTAGCAGTGATCTTTGCCTCGCGAGCAGCGCCTGTGTTAGCGTTAACAGTGAACTCGATAGTGTTCTCCTTAACAGTTACGTTAGATACCCATGCAGCGTTAGCCTTTGCAACAACCTCTACGCCCTCAACAGGGTTCTCGAGCTTGAACTCGATAGTGCCCAAAGCCTGGTCCTGACCAAACTCCATTGTCTCGGCTGAAACGAGCTCAAATACGGGAGTCTTGGGAGTCTCCTGGACCTCCTCGCCAGCCTGTTTAACAGTAACCTCGAAGTAGAGATCGCCGATGGTAGCCTTAACAACTGCCTCGCGAGCCTCCTCGCTGTCGTTAGCAGCAACAGTGAAAGTGAACGATGCAGCGTAAGCCTGTACCTTGTCAGCTACCTCGACCCACTCTGCTGCGCACTCGATGTCCACCATAGCCTCCTGAACATCGGTGAAGTCGTATACGAAAGTGATAGTACCCTCACCACCTGCAGCCTCGAACTCCATGGTAGCGTCAGATGTGAGTGTGAACTTGGGAGCTTCGGGCGTAGGCTTATCTACGGGTGCGGGCTCCTCACATGCAGCAAATGCCAAAGGCAAAGCAAGCAACAAATAGAACAAATTCTTTAGTTTCATAATACTTTATTTTAGATTGTTTAGTGATTCTTTCCTATTAAAACTATTTTAGATGATACAAAAGTATAATATTTTTTCTAAACGACAAACGCGCGCACTATTTTTTTATTAATAGTACGCGCGTTTGATGCTCTTTTAATGCTCCGTGTCTAATTATTTGGCGATGTTACCAGCGACACTACCTGTGATGTTGTTGCCAGCGTCATCCTTGCAGCTTAAGTTAACAGTTACAGCGTCTCCATCGGTAATAACCTGAATCATGCCCTCGACCATGGGCGCCATGACGTCACCCTTGATGGTGTTGTTTGTGAGCTTCGCGTACCATGTGCCAATCAAGCCCTCGCCCAAGAGACCAGGGATAAACTTGTTGCTGTAGTCCACGACGTTGCCAGCGGGAAGAGCCTGGTAGATGCCGTCGAATGAGCTGTTTGAGGGTGAGAGAAGCTCGAAAGAGAAGTAGTCGTTGCCCTTGACCATCTCGATGAACCATGTCTGCTGACCAAACTCGTAAGAGTCGCCATGGCATGTTGCGTTAACGCTTGCACCCTCAACGTTGAACTCCACATCCTCGGTGAAGGTAGAGAGGATATAGTTGATAGCCACCAAGAGCTTACCCTCGAACTTAACGAAGTGACGCTCGCCATTTGTAAACTCGATGACAGCCTCAAACTTATTGTTGCTCACGTTGATTGTAGCATCCTTAATCTCTGCGCTCTTGGCATACTTGCCAGCCTCGTCCATCACGGCGTACCAGCTCGATTCGTTGGTGAAGGTGAGGTCGGCGTAGCTGTTTGTTGCGTCAAAGTGATATGTACCCGCGGGGAGGATGGGGGCGTTCTCGTCGCCCTTAACCTTGCTGTACATATCGAAGAAGTAGTATGTGCCATTGGCCTTGGGTGAGCCATCCGATGCCGCGCCAATATCCGAAAGGATGATGTAGTAGTTAGGAACGGCAGAGAAGTCCGTGCCGAAGTAGATGCCCTCGAAGCGGTTAGCCGTGAAGACAACGTCGTAGCTGCTGCCCTCCTGCTTTACGGTTACGCTTGCCGAAGAGTTGTAGTATTTGAGGGTGATGACAGCCTCGCGTGCGTCGGCGCTGTCGTTTGCCTTTGCCTCAACAACAACCTTTGAATCAGTAACTTCGGTGCTTATCCACGCGGCGTTCTCGCTAACCTTGACATTGGTATAGTTGCCATCGGTTGTTGTAAAGAGAATCTCTACCTCGCCACCCTCGGCACCAAGAGTAACGACATCGCTAGATGTGATGGCGATGGTGGGCTTGTTGTTCTGTGTAGGCTCACTCTCGCACGCCACCATGACGAGCGATGCGAGGAGCAAAAATGAAAAAATCTTCTTCATGTTTATCCTGTTTTTTTAATATTCCTCTTGTTTGACTACTTGGTGAGTGCTCGCCAAAGCATATCCTTGAGCTGCGTGATGTTCATGTTCGCAACCGAAGAGATGAAGATTGACTCGATGCCCTCGGGAAGGTGAGACTTCATCTGCTCGATAAGCTCGTCATCGAGCATGTCGCACTTGGTGATAGCCAAGAAGCGCTCCTTGTCCAAGAGCTCGGGGTTGTACTGCGTGAGCTCGCCCAACAAGATGTCGTAGTCGGCAGCTATGTCGTCGCTGTCGGCGGGTATCATGAAGAGCAACACCGAGTTACGCTCGATGTGACGCAAGAAGCGTGTTCCAAGACCGCGACCCTCGTGTGCACCCTCGATGATGCCGGGGATGTCGGCCATGACGAATGAGTGGTCGTCACGCACCGATACGATGCCGAGGTTAGGCTCGAGCGTCGTGAAGGCGTAGTTCGCAATCTTGGGCTTTGCAGCCGAGACAACCGAAAGTAGTGTCGACTTACCCGCATTGGGGAAGCCCACAAGACCCACATCTGCCAAGACCTTAAGCTCGAGGATGAATGCACCCTCCTCGCCCTCCTCACCAGGCTGCGCATAGCGGGGCGTCTGGTTTGTTGCGGTGCGGAAGTGCCAGTTGCCCAAGCCACCGCGACCACCCTTGAGCAATACGAGCTGCTCGCCATGCTCGGTAACCTCGCCCACATTCTCGGTGTATGTCTCGCCAGTCTCCTCGTCGGTGTATACGCGCTTGGCAACGGTGCCGAGGGGTACGGGGATGATGATGTCCTTGGCATCAGCACCCGTAGAGCGTGCGCCATGACCGTTCTCGCCATCTTCAGCAAACTGGTGGCGCTTGTATTTGAGGTGAATGAGTGTCCAATATTGGCTGTCACCCTGAAGTATGATGCTGCCGCCCTTACCGCCGTCACCACCATCGGGACCACCGAAGGCTACGAACTTCTCGCGACGGAAGTGGCACGAGCCAGCACCACCGTGACCCGAGCGTGCAAATATCTTAACGTAATCAACAAAGTTGCTTCCTGCCATATCATCTAATTTTTAATACGCGGCAAAGATACAAAAAAAATCTAATATACCGCCTCCGCACATAAATATATGTGTGTTGCAAACTTGCGAGCGTGCAATTAGCGTAGATCGAGTAGTTGCAGTAGTTGAGGGTAGAGTGGGGAGAAATAGTCAGCATAGCGAGGGTGGTTGTGACCGCACTACCTGACGGATACTATGCCAACAATGAGTAGTAATATATTTTTAGTCGCTATTGTGGCAGTTTGTTTGTGTTTTGATTGATGCGGTGTGAGCCTCTAAAAGTGTACTTTTTGAAGTTCCTCGCCGAGCTTATGTAAGTAGTCCTCTATGTCCATGAGGCGCTCGAACGATGGGTGCTTCTTGCCACCTACATACTGCCTCATAAGTGCAGGATTTATGGACATGCCCTTTGCTATTTGCTGTACATTAAGTTCGGGGAAACGCTCAAATAGTGAAGCGATTACGTTGTCGTATTTTGTGTGATTTTCCATAGTAGAGAATTTTTCTGCAAGTTAGTACATATTTTTCTAAAAAGCAATACTTTCTTCGTTTATGGGTTACATTTTTGTAACCCGCAAGGAGATATGGAAAGGAACGTTGAAACACTTTGTGTCTGTGGGTTACATTTTTGTAACCCGCAAGCAGAGGGGTAGCTTGGGTGTGAGGATGGATGTCTTCTGTGTTCGTGGGTTACATTTTGTAACCACCAAAGTGGTTGTGGTGAGAGTGTCTATGGTGAGTAGGAGCACTCATTGTACATGGGTTACATTTTTGTAACCCGCAATGAGATGTGGGGAGAGGTGCTCAAATACTTTGTGTCTGTGGGTTACATTTTTGTAACCCGCAAGCAGGGAGGAGAGTTTTGGCTTAAGGATGGATGTCTTCTGTGTTTATGGGTTATTTTTTTGTAACCTGTAAGATAAAAAGAAGCGTCTTTTTTATTGGTGGATGCATCTGTTTTTGTGGGTTACATTTTTGTAATCCGCAAGCAGGGTGTGAAATGATTGTTGTGTTGATGTGCTATGTATTTGCGGGTTACATTTTTGTAACCCGTGAGTTTGTGCACGACGAACGTGGAGGCAGGCTTGCAAATATCGTATAATCTTTGTAACTTGCCAAAGCAAATTACTGCAGCGAACGGCACATCAGTAAAATATAGTTATTTCGCTGATGGCACAAAGTGTTGGAAGTCGGCTACACTTGTGCAGCTTTACTCTTTTGTGTTCTTTACGACATCTTTGCAACTATTTTCTATATGAATTATTTGATTAAAATACTCTTTGTTGTTATTTGTATCTTACAGGCGACAACTATTTACGGACAAAGCATATTAAATCAATATGACGAACAGGGCAACAAACACGGTCAATGGATTGAGAATGACAATGTTCCTGGGCGTAAGAGTATATGCTACTATAATCATGGTAAAAAGGATGGAGTATTTTATATATATGACTATGGTCAGTTGTCGTATGTAGGTAAATATGATGACGACAAATCAGTATCCTTTTCGAACTTTAACCGAGGTGTATTGATGTGTGATTTTTATGATTTCGAATATGGTAATATGCAGATTGGCCAGCTGCAATTCATAGGAAGGTGTAAATGTAGGACATACCATCCAAATGGCGTAATAGCAAAGCAAATCATCATATATTTTGATGAAGGAGGCCCTGAAATGGACACTGCGTATTATCCCGAGATTCGCTATTATGATGATAATGGATATTTGTGTAAGGTAGAATATGAATCGGTTGATGATCATGTTTTATCAGAAGCATCGGAGGTGTGGTATTATGACAAAGCGGGAAATATAACGAAAAAAGAATCAAAAAAATAGTATTCTTATATTCCTATTTAGTT
>JAGBTW010000161.1 GCA_017631135.1 Alistipes sp. | reverse complement strand
GTAGATACGCCACTTCTCGTCGTATTCCTTACCGAAGTAACCGTGACCAGCCTTGTTGTCCTCTTACATGATGTTACCCTCACCGTCGCGGATGAATACAGGGTAGATAGGAGCCTGATCACCTACAGCAGCAAATACGTCACCTGTAGAACCGTCACCCTCGTTAGAAGATGAAGCACCGTTCCAGTTGAAGTTAGTGTAGCTCATGTTACCACCCATCTTCAACCACTTCTTTGCCTGGTAGTCAGCACGCAAACGTGCAGTGTAACGCTGCATGTTTGAACCGTCTGTAATACCTGTGTTGTTCAAGTAACCGAATGAAGCGAAGAAGTTAGACTTCTCGGTAGCAGCAGCTACAGAGAGGTTATACTCCTGACGCAATGCGGGATCGTACAACTCATCGTACCAGTCATCAGCAACAGCTGTATACTCCTGACCGTTGTAAGAGAACTTGCGACCCATAGTAGCGTTGGGGTTCAACTTACCGTTAGAACCGATAAGAGTCTGACCCTCGGGTACAGTATAAACATTGTAACCAAGACCACCAACAGCAGCGCTACCAGTAACGTTAGTAGCAGCCATGTTGTGAGCTGTAGCAGCGTCCATACCGTCGAACAAGTACTTGTTCTTCAATGCAGTGTAGTGCATCTCGTAGTACTCACCGGGCTCGCGTGTGTAGTCATACAACTGACGTGCAGCCATGTTAACACCCCACTTTGCGTCGAAGTTAACACGAGCGTCACCAGCCTTTGCGCGCTTTGTAGTAACCATGATAACACCGTTAGCACCACGAGCACCATAAAGTGCGTTAGATGCAGCATCCTTCAAGACGGTCATTGTCTCGATATCAGCCATGTTAAGGTTGTTAAGGTCACCCTCATAAGGCACACCATCAACTACCCACAATGGGTCGTTACCTGCGTTGATAGAACCAATACCGCGGATACGGATAGTAGGCTCTGAACCAAGTGAACCCGAACCCTGTGTAGTCTGAAGACCTGCTACCTTACCTGAAAGGGCGTTAGCAACAGATGAAGACTGAGTCTTAACGAGCTCGTCTGACTTGATTGTTGAAGCAGAACCAGTAAAGGCCTCCTTCTTTGCAACACCGAACGCCTGTACGACAACCTCCTCGATCTGCTCTGAATCAGGAACGAGGGTCACGTCTACAACCGTGCGACCTGCAACTGCAACTGTCTGAGTCTGGTAGCCCAAGTAAGAGACAACCAAGTTAGCATCAGCAGATGCCGCAATCTCAAAATAACCGGCAAGGTCAGTTGATGTTCCTCGGGTAGTACCCTCGACAACAACCGCTGCTCCGATGACTGGAGAACCAGTCTCATCGGTCACTGTACCGGTAACACGCTGACCTTGAGCAAATGCGCCGAAGCAGCCCAAGAGCAGAGTTGCAACCATTGATAGTACAACTTTTTTAACCATAAGCATTAGTTTTTAATGAAAAAAATTTGTATAAAGTTATTAAGTTTGTTTCTTCTCCCTAGGCCTATTATACCCCTCTGACAGTCCGATTCGGCGCATCAGCCAGCCAAACGGGCACAATATTGGCATAGAGTTATTGCACAAAGATAATCGTTTTAATTGAAATAGCAAAGAAAACCCATCTTTTTTTCTCCGAAATCGGCATTTATTTAATACACAAAACGGCTATTGATATGGTCAAATAAGACAATATTCTTCCAAAAGTCACTACCAAATACCCTATTTGTTAAACGAACAACACTACCCTGTACTAACTCGCTGAATATTTATGTAATACGCAGATTTTTTCTTGCATAAAAAAAACACGAATTTTTTTGTGTGAAAAAAATAACAACACTATTGCAAATAGAAAATTTTTATTATATTTGCACTCGATTTTGCGCCGCGCGAGCGCAGACCTTATTATCTAACATGAGACATAAATAGTCTCCCTAAATCACTAATTATGAAGCGATTGCTTTTGACTATCGCCCTGCTTCTTGTCGTGGCAGTGGCGGGTGCACAGGTTACTACCTCATCAGTGCGTGGCGTAGTAACAGACAACGACAAAAATCCTATAATTGGCGCAGCCGTAGTTGCGCGTCACGAGCCCTCGGGCTCAACCTATGGTGTATGCACAAACGCCGATGGTCACTACGCTATAAATGGTATGCGCGTAGGAGGCCCCTACACCATCGAAATCAGCTATCTTGGTTATAAAACCACCAACCACACCGTAGCAGAGATGCACGTCGGTGAGGCCCTCTATCTCGACATCACACTTAAGGAGGAGTATGAGGTTATTGATGAGATTACGATCGTACACCTCAACCACGATGTGCGCACCAAGAACTTCAACGAGAAGGATATGGCAGCCATACCCACCGTTGACCGCTCGATATACGACCTCACGAAACTCATCTCCTCGGCAGTGAGCCCTGCATCGGGAGGCATCGTCCTTGGTGGTCAGAGCACACGCTACAACGCCTTCACAATAGACGGCACATCGTCTGCCGACATCTACGGTCTTGGCACTACGGGCATGACGGGCTCGCTAACAAGTGCCAACCCCATCCCCATTGATGCCATCCGCGAGGTTGAGATTTCAACCTCCACTGTCGACCTACGCGAGAGCGGCTTTACGGGTGGTAGCATAAATGCCGTAACACGCTCTGGCACAAATGAGTTTAGCGGTTCGGCATACACCTATTTCAACAACGAATCATTCTGGGGTACAACACCTGGCAAGGATGTCGCAAAGCGCGCCAAACTCTCGGAGCAGATAACAAACATCTATGGCTTAACACTCGGAGGTCCAATCATCAAGGATAAGCTCCACTTCTTCGTTGCGGGTGAGTTCAACCGCGGTCTTACCCCATCATCGAACTACCCAGGTAGCGGTGTATCAGCCCTCACGCTCGACGAGGCACGCCAAATCTCGGAGCGCTACGAGGAGCTTACGGGTTATGATGGTGGCGGCTACGGCGAGAACCGCATCCTCGAAATCACAGGCTCGGCTGTTGCGCGCCTCGACTGGAACATCAACCAAAGCAACCACCTATCGTTGCGCTACAACATGCTATATGCCGATGCTGATGCGGGCTCGAACACCGCGCAGTCGTTCTACTTCACAGGCTCGGAGTACACCAACATCAACCGCACACATTCGGTCGTTGCAGAGCTTAACACATCGAAGGATTGGGGCTCAAATGCCCTACGCCTCGGCTACACACGCCTCGAGGATGGTCGCCTCACACCCGAGAGCCTTCCTGCGGTGATTATCAACGGCTTGGGCGAGAAGGGCAACGGCTCGGCAACCATCGGCACAAGCCCCTACTCGGGCAAGAATATGCTTAAGCAGGATGTGCTTATCTTTGGTGACGACGTGTCGCTTAACCTCGGCAAGCACATGCTCACATTCGGCACATCTAATGAGGTATATCGCGCCGACAACCTCTACCTTGCCAACGCGCGCGGTACATATACCTACGCATCGCTCGAGGACTTCCTCGCGGACAACGCCACGCAGTACGCCTACGGCTACTTCGCGAGTGGCGAGAAGAACCCACCTATGACGATGGGTCAGTTCGCGCTTTATGCACAAGACGAGTATAAAATATCACGCGAGCTAACGCTGACCTATGGTCTGCGTGCCGACATCCCCGTGATGTTCGACACCCCCGTAGCGAATGAGACATTTAACAATGGCTACTTCGCAAAGCACAGTACAATGACGGGCGATATACCTCGCGTTCAGATACTTCTCTCACCTCGCGTGGGTGTCGAGTGGTTTAGCGACGACAAGACGTGGAACGTACATGGCAGCGCGGGCATCTACACTGGTCGCATACCCTTTGTGTGGCTCTCGAACTGCTATCAGAATACAGGTCTACGCTCCGTGGGCGTAACGGTAACCAACCCCGCCGAGACACCCGATTTCAGCCTCAACCCCGAGAGCGTGGGCATAGCGAGCAATCCCTCTATCGACCTTGTAGCGAGCGACTTCCGCTATCCACAGGTATTCCGCATTGCGGCAGGCGCTACATACCGCTACAACACTTTGAAACTCTCGCTTGATGCTGACTACACAAAGGGCATCAACAACATCTTCGTCGAAAACCTCGTGGCAGAGGATAATGGCAAACGCCTCTTTGTTGGTGGCGAGGGAAGCAGCACCTCGGCGACATACTACAACGCTGTGACCTCGGACTACGCAGCCGTATACCGCTTGAGCAACACCCAGCGCGGATACTCGTGGTCGGTAACTGCACGCGCGGAGTACGACTTCGGCTACGAGCTTACGGGTCTGCGCATAGCGGCGGCATACACCTTTGCGCAGTCGAAGAGCATAAACGATGGCGTATCGGCACAAGCATCATCAAATTGGGGTCGCAACTACGCCGTTAATAGCAACGCCCCAGAGTTGAGCAACTCGCTCTATGAGTTCCCCCATAAAGTTGTGGGTTCAATATCGTACAACAGAAGATATGGTCTCTTTGGCACCAATGTAATGTTGCTTTATAACGGTTACTCTGGTGAGCACTACTCACTCACATACGCCAAGGGCAAGGTTGATGTAAACGGAGATAGCTATCGTGGTAACTCTTTGATTTACATTCCCACCAAGACGGAAATGAGTACTATGCTTTGGGCTGATAACACATCTGCAGCAGCATTTAACGACTACATCGAATCAGATAAATATCTTCAAACGCATCGTGGCAAGTTTGCCGAGCGCAACTCGCACTCCTTGCCCTTTGTGCACCGCCTCGACCTGCATATTGCGCAGTCGTTCTACTTCAAAAATAGCGGCATGAATGCTCGCAAATCGGACCAGCGCGTAGAGCTATCGCTCGACGTGATAAACCTCACCAACCTGCTCTCACGCGCATGGGGTCTCTCGTACCGCACATCAAACTGGACACTCTCGCCCGTTACTGTTACGGAGCTTCGCGAAGTGGAGGGTGGCTACCGCCCTGTGTACAAATTCAACGGCGCGGACTACACGATTAACGACCTCGCCTCACGCTGGCACATGCAGCTCGGCATAAGAGTGGTATTTTAGACGTTTATTATGGGTACAAAGCTAATTATCTTCGATTTTGATGGCACACTCTGCGACACACGCACAAACATCATCATAGCCTTTCGTGCCACTATGGAGCGCCTCGGCCTCGAGATGCGCGATGAGGCTACATGCGGAGCAACCATAGGTCTAACGCTTCGCGATGGTTTTAAGAGCATGTACCCCACGCTGGATGATGCCGCCATCGATCACTGCGTAGATACCTATCGCACGATATTTGCCGAGCGCCGCGAGGAGCTTATGCCCGACCTCTTTCCCCGCGTAAAGGAGACGCTTTGTGAGCTGCACAAGAGGGGACATATACTCACAATAGCCTCTTCGCGCCTCACAGACTCGCTCAACCTCTTTATGCGCCACCATGGTATAGACCAATATTTTGAGTATGTCGTGGGCTCGGATAGCGTCACCAACCACAAGCCCCACCCCGAGCCAGCACTCAAGACCCTGGCAAAGCTTGGTATCGCGCCCTCTGAAGCGATTATGGTGGGTGACATGCCCGTTGATATAGCCATGGCACACAACGCAGGGATAAGAGTTGTTGGCGTAAGTTTTGGCAACGCCTCGCGCGAGGAGCTCGAAGCCGCCAACGCCGACTGGATAGTTGACGATATTGCGAAGCTACTCAACATCATATCATAACAATGTATAGGGCGTATCCAACAAGCTTATGGATACGCCCATTTTGCAAGAAGTTGTATAACAAGAGTTAGTTTTAGGCGCACGAAGTACGAAAAAGCGGAGTTTACTTTTGCGTAAATGAGCATTTTGAGTACAAGTGTATTTGTTGAGAGAATAGTGCAGATACAATGCTCGGCAAAAATGCCGTCGATGGGTAGTACTTGGCGTACGTCCCATTGACGGCAATTTTTGTTAGCAGCAGTAGATGCGCTGTTATATCAACAAAGAAATAACCTTGTTAGACAGCTTCTTTATATAAGCTCGAGTAACGATGCCATCAATACCCCAAAATGATTACCCAACGCATAACCTACAATACCTGCACCAAGACCCACGATAAGAGTCTTCTTGTTCTTAAGCACCGCAACCATCATGGGCACAAAAGGTGGCGAATTGATGAAAGAGACTGACGACACGGTCATTGAGTCGGCATCGACACGCATAATGCGGCAAAAGAGAGCATGCAGTAAAAGCGAACCAAACACAGTAATCGTTAGGAAGAGTATCTGATTAACGCCATCAGTGAGGTTGAGTCCCGAAAAGTCTGCCATAGATGCCATGGCGATACTAAAGATATATATTAGATACATGCCTATATCAAAGCTACGCTCAAGCTTGCGCACAGGCTTTAGGAATGAACAGACAACACCGAGAGTGCTCAACATAAGGATAAATATCACCATGAACCAAGCGTCGTCAAAGAGAAGCGTAGATGCCGCAGAAAGTGCCACAACAACAAACGTATACCCCACTATCTTTGCTAACTCCACGAGTCCCGCCTTGCTCCACAGCCCCGCGTATGGGTTGCGCTTCGATTCGGCTATTTGACGGTCAAGTTCGAGCTTCTCGCTCTCGGTGAGTGTCGTTTGCCCCTTCTCGCCATAGAGACGCCTAAAGAGCTTGTAGCCCACAGCGACCAAGAAGACGAGATAGAGGAACGAGATGATTATGTCGTAGGAGCACATCATGATGTAACCCTGCTCCTCGACCTTGAATATCGCCTGAATGGCTGCGGCGTTGAGCATGCCACCAGTGTACATTCCCGACATGATGCCACCAATCTTATCGCCCTCGGGGATATGCTTGCCATAGAGAATATAGCCCACCACCACGGCGATAGCCACCGAGAGGAAGCCACTCACAACAACCTTGAGCTGTGTGCGCGCATCGCTGCGCGTAAAGCGGCAACAGAAGAGCATCATGGGTATTGCCAAGGGCACCGAGGCGCTTGTTGCAATCTCCTGGGCAAGAGCCATCTCGGGAATATCGAGTGGCAAGTTACCAATTAGCATACCCACAGCATACAAAATCATTATAGGTCCAATGTTATCGAGCCACGGGAAGCGACGACATAGCCATATAACTCCCGCGGGAGCAAGACAAAAGACTACACTTACAGCAACAAGATTTAGTATAGACATAGCGAAATAATATCTTATAATTAAACGAGTTATATCTCAAATGCTAATCTATGCCAACGACGCAAAGATTAGAAAATCATAACAAAGATAACTATTTTAATCGATATTAAGCACTCTGCAAAAAATAAATATGCAAAAAAAATTAGAGGCTGACTAATACTTTAGCCAACCTCTAATGCTTAAAACAGCGAAGACTACTCTACGCTTAATTTTGTTGCGCGCGGTGCTGCATTGCGTGCGCTATTCACCGATGCCGTAGTTGCGAAGAACTCCTCGGCGGGTGAGCAACCCTCAACAGTGAAGGTTGTATCCTTCGATGCCCACACCTTTGTGAAGTTGCCATCCTCATCCTCGGCAACGCCAAAGAAGGTGTACGACTCGTCAAACTCAAAGGCATAGTACGAGGTGAGCTCATCAACAGCGCCATCAGCAACAAGACCCTCGATAATCGTCTCATACTCATAGTAAGGGAAGTCGAGCGAGTTCATAGCGTTAAAGTAGAACGCCACAGCCCTATCGTCAACATTTGCAGTGATGGGCACAATAACCGTATTCTCGAAGCCCTCGTAGTCGGGGTTAAGCTTCGCAATCTCCGAACCATTGTAGTAGTTATCTATCGTAAGCGAGAAATCAAGGTCAGCATATACAACATCCTCGGTGGTGAACTTCAGGCGATTAAGCTCTGTGGTGGGAGCACCTGCCTGTGCACCGAATACCAACAATTCGTACTCCGTAGAGGGTACAAGACCCGTTGCCACATCGCTCATAGTGCCACTAACATACTGAACACTAAAGTTTGTGAGGATGTACTCCATAATCTCGGCCTCTGTGTTATTCTCGAAGCGGTCACCCGCAACAAGCGCAGCGACGTATGTATCGTCGTTCGCAGCCTCGACCTTAACAACAGCCTTGCGGGGATAAAGCTCCTCGACAGAGAGAACAAATCTATTCTCTGATGCACTTACACCGCCTGTAGTAAATGTGTAGTACTCGGGCGTGGTGTTCATAAGCGCCTCATCATCCATGCCGAATGCCCAGAGTATAAACTCGGTATTGGCATCGAGCTCCACCTCGATATGCTCCTCGCCGCGGTACGCAAGCTCGTTGAAGATAAAGTGCAAGCCCTCCTCTGTATTATCGAAGAACGAAGAGTAGTATGCCTTGTTGTTCTCCCAGTCGGCCTCGCAGAAGCCACGCAACTCCTCCGCCGTAACATTAGCCACATCCTTTGCCCAGAAGACGCCATAGTAATAGTAGCCATCGTAGCCCTGGGGCTTGATGTCGATAGCCACATTAGGACCATCTACCTCGACGTTGAAGTCGAAGTGAAGCGTATAGTCGCTAACCGCCGTAGTGGTAATCTTGAGGCGCGAAATCTCGGTCAAAGGCTGCAAAGTCTCCTTATCGAAGCCATAGGCGTATGCCACATAGGTGGTATTGGGCGTGACGCTCGTAAACTGATGACCCATCATATCGCCCTGATACATAAAGGCTGCAGCGCCCGTAGAGGCATCACCACCAAAGGCTGCACCAAAGCTCTCAAAAATATCCAAGTCGCTTGCCCACAACGCCTCGTCGTTATACATGAGCTCGCCACCATTCTCCTCGAAGTACTTACCAGTACCAAGGATAAAGACGTAAGGCATGTTCTTGTCCTGGGGCACTACGTTCATTGTTATGGTAGTAGCCGCAGCACTTACAAGTTCCAGCTTTATCGAGTGCTCTTTGCCCACCGCCTGCTTCACCACGAGCGTGGGGTTTGGGTATACACCCGGGTAGATCAGTTCCAAGCGGCAGTTGCGCGCCTCGGCGTCGTAGCTCGCGGCAACATCGAACGAGAGCACACCCTCGACCGACGCGTCGACATTATAGACCCACTCCTTCTCTACGTTTACCTTAATCTCGGCACCCTCAACGGGGTTTGTGAGCGTGTAGCTAACCTCGAAGTGACCACCCTCGGCTGTCACCTCTACGCTCTTTGTCTCGAGCTGTAGCGTGGTGTCGCCCTGTGGCGTGTCAACCACTGGCTCGTCACTATTACACCCCGCAAGGAGTGTAACAGTTAGAGCCGCACACATTATTAACCAAATATTTTTCATGAAAAGTTGTCGTGTTGGGTTTTACATATAGTCTGCATGGTAGTGCTATACTGCGGGGCTACCTTCAATGACGCCAGAGTATGTGCCCTTGAACTCGCGACCGTCAACGAGCTTAACCTCGAACGATACATTGTAGCTCTGCGATGCCTCGACATACTCGATATTGAGCATCACAGACTCATAGGCCTTCTTGCTGCCATTGAACATGCTGTAGTTGTTGTCGATATATATCGTATCAACATACGCCTCACCAAGGGTGTAGACATTTGTTGGGATGTAGTTGATGCTCGAGTTGCCAGTGCGCATATCGAATACCATGGTGTACTGCTCTGTTGAGTCCTTCACCGTGAGCTCCCAGTTGTCCGAGTACCACTTTCTTGCAGAGAATGTGCTCCATGTGATGTCAGTGGGAGTATCCTCCGCATCTACTATCTCCATGCCATCGACCTTGCCCACATAAGACATGAGGAATGTGCGGCCATCCTGAACCTTGCCAGATACGACCATTGTAAATGTCTTGTCCGCAAGGTTTGTCTCAACGGTCAGGCGTGCCTCAGTGAAGTTGTACTGACCCTGACCAGCTACTGTGAGTGTTGTGGCATCTGCGCCGAGATAACCCTCGCCAGTGCCCACGCCAAGCTCGTAGACGCCCGCAGCGAGGAACTGCGAAGGCTTGCAATATACATCGAGCTTAAGCATGTAGTTTGCAACGTCGTCCTCACCGTTCTGTGCAAGGGTGATATACCAGTTAGCTCCCGACTCGTATGAGCTTGCATATGCGCGGTTCATAACAACATCGATGACCTCATCCGACTGCTCGAGTGAGCAACCCTCAACGGCGCCCTTATACTCAGACTCGATGATGTAGCCATTCTCGAGTGTGCCATAGAACGATATGAGGTACTCCTTGGTGTCCCAGTCGATGTCTACGATAAGCGTACCTGTAGCGAACTTAAACTCGCCACCGTTCTCGCCTGCAACAACAAATGTAGATGTTGTGTTATCGAACTGACCTGGCTCAACTGCCAAAGCCTTCACACTAAACTCCTCTGCCGATGTGCTGATGGTATAGGTGTTGTTAACGATATATGGAGCCTGGAAAGCATTAGCAAGATTGAGCTTTGCCTCATTTCCAGCAGCATCAGCAAGGGTCAATGACCAATTTAGACCATTGTCGGCAGTTGTAGCCTTGGCAGAAGTGTAGTCAGTGGTCACGAAAACCTTGTCAACTACGGGCATATTGTCAACGTCACCTGTGTAGTTGGCCTTCAAGCTGCGGCCATCCTTCAACTGAAGGTCGATATCGAATGTATAAGCCTTGGTGTCGGGGTCGATAGATACAACCACAGCACCGCTCTTAAGCAGTACGCCATTGTCGTAGCCGTAGGTCGAGTAACGCATGCTATTGAGGCAAGGCCACTCTGTAGACTCCTTAACCTCGTAAGTACCAGCGGGGAGGTAGTCCTTCTCGGGGTCACCATAGAAGTCGAGACACAAGGTATTTTCGTTATATGCGAAGTTATCCGCCTCGTTTGCATCCTCGTATGAGAACATAAGGTAGTAGTTTGAGCTATACTTTGAACCCTTGACGCGGGTGTAGTTGTGCTCGATGACGTTTGATGGGTCATCCTTGGTTGTGAAGATGATAGGCTCTGCCATAACAACCTGGTCTGCGCTCGCTGCAACAACCACAAGCTGATACTCCTTGACATTCTCCAAATCCTTAACCTCGACAGCCTCCTTTGACTCTACGTCCAACTCTGTGCCATTGAGGAATACATAATTGGGGTCGGTAATCTCCTTCGATGCGTACACAACAAGGTAGGCTGCGCGCTCTGCGTTAGCTATGGTGTAGCGGAAGTTGATAGAGTCGTGTGTTACGTTCACAAGCTCCACATCCAACGACACCTCGGCCTTTGACTTTGTGGTAACATAGAGCGTGTTCGAGCCTGCAACCTTTGTAACGTTCTTTGCTGCAGCAACAACCATATAGCTTGTCTCTGCCTCGAGGCCCGTAGCCGTAACCTCGGCTGCGCCATTCTCATCAAGCTCAACAGCAACACCCTCTGTCAAGATAACATCCAAGGTTGGAGCATCTGCATCATCCGCAAGCACCATATAGCGCGCCTCGGTAGCATCGGTAGTCGTAAGCGTGAAGCTTACCTCGTTTACGCCCTCAACACCCTTCTCAAGCGCGATTGTAGGCTGCGCCTCATCTTGTGGCGTGTTAGTAGGTTCATTCTCGCAACCCATTAGAGCAAAGCCAAGAGCTGCCATGCAAAGTAGAGCAAGTTTTTTCATAGTTGTATATTTTTTGGTTTATATTTATTACTCTTTTTTCGTCGTATAGGTCTATTTGCGTGTTAGGACAATGTCCGATGCACCGTAGTAGTATGCCATCCAGCCATAACCCTCGAAGTTGTATACCAACGATGGGTAGTAGTTAGCCACGGGTGACGAGATGGTCAATGTGTTACCATCCTCCGAAACTGAAACATTAAAGTTGTTATCAACCTCTACTCCAAGGTTAACAGGGTCTGCACAGAGCATGAAGCAGTCGCCGAAGAACATCCAGCCAATTACCGAGTGGCGCGCATAACCATCCATAGTCACCACATCACCCTCCGCGATGTCGAACACCCACTTTGGACCCCACTTCAACTCGGGCTCCTCAATCTCATACTCCACAAGGTCGGCAACGCTGTAGTACGCAATGTCACACCAGCCATCAACCAAGGCAACAAGCTGGTTGTTAGCGCGGTAGTCATAGTCGTAATCACTAACACCCGACGCTATGGTCACCGTAAACTCCGACACCATAGGCTCAGAGTAGCCATCCGTAACAGTCTGAACACCAGTCCACTCACCCAAAAGCGACTCAAAGAGTGGCGACTCAACGCGCTCGCTCTGCACTACAGCCTCTGTAGACTCGCCCGCGGAGGTCATCATGCGGTAGCCCTTTTTGTCGATAGCCATAACAACAGCCGTATACGCTGTCTCGGGCTTAAGACCCTTGTGCGAGAGGGTCTGCTCACCCTCATACTTGATGCCCACGTTCATAGCCTGGTAAGAGAGATAGGCGTTCTCATCCTCCAACTGCGCAAGCATAGCATCAACCTTCGTTGTCTCGTCAAAGTAGTAGTAATACTCATCTACGCCATCCGTAGGCACACACTTAACACTCATCTCATAGGGGTCAATACCCTCGAACGAGATAGCTACGCTCTCCGTAGAGTCGACATGCGAGGGTGTTCTGAACTCCGTAAAAAAGATGTCATCCCTCATCAAATCCTCCTCTGTCCAATAGAAGGCATAGATAACAAAGTCCGTATCGCCACGATAGCCTGCGTTGCTCAAAAAGTCGAGCTGGTCACCCTTGAAGAGCATCTGCTCGCACACCTCCTCGTATGTAGCATCAATCATATCTGCATAGCTGATAAGCGCCGCGTTAAACTCGTCCCTGATGGCATCGAAGTCTGCAGACTCCCAACGCGCCTTTGACATAACGTCACAATAGTAGTACGCCTCCTTATCTTCGGGGATAAGGCTATAGACCACCTGATACGATGTCAAACGCTCGTTGTCGACTACTATATTAATAGCATTTGTAGCATCATCGACATCAATCGGGGGATTGGGATTTGTTGGATTTTCCTCGTTGTTACATGCTGCAAAAGCAACAACTGCCATCAAACAAAAGAGTGCCTTTTTCATAACTTATTTATTTAATTTATTAATCTTTCGATTTTCGTTATACAAAGTTAAGCTAAAAACCCTGAAATATTTGCAAAAAAAACTGTTATATTATTATAATATTTCAAAAAAATCTTATTACATTTGTATTACAATTTTACTTAATTACTTAAATATATGCGTTTTAGCCAATATAACAGAATAACAGACCTCCATAGCAGAGTCTATATCGTTGCATTTGTGGTTTTTATGCTCGTTGCACCCCGCGCCACAGCCCAACAATTTAGCTCACGACAGCAGCAGCGCGACCTCGAGTGCTTCGTGCAACTGCGTCCCACAAACCGCGACTCGGCGTATATCTATGCCGCACGAATAGCCTCGGACATGGACTCGCTAACCATTGGCAACGACATAGCCATGATATACGACTTCATGGCGGAGTACTCCGAGACCACACTGCACCGCTACAGCGAGGCATTGAGCTACAGATTGCGCTCGGCGCGCATATACGAGGCATTGGACAACAAGCCCTGCATAACGCGTACCAACGCCCTCTTGGGTCGCATCTATCTGCGCAATGGCGACTACCACAACGCATTCAGTCACAGCACGAAAGCTCTCGAAGATGCCCTACAACAGAACGACATCACATCCGTGCGCGAGGCGTATATCGTCTTGGAGCAGGTGACATTCTTCTATCACAACGATGCGGACAAGGCCATGGAGTACAACCTGCTTGTGTCGGAGAGTTTCGAGGGGCGCGAACAGGCACACCAAACGGTGCGCGCACTTAACAACCGCTTCAACTACGACCTCCCATACGACGAGACCATAGAGCTTACACTTCGTGCCGAGGCGCTATGCAAGGAGTATGAGTTCAAGGCGCTACTCATAAACATCTACCTAAACGCCTCGATGCAGGCACTCGAGCACAACCACATTGACGACGCGAAGCGCTACCTCGACAGCGCCTACCCGCTATTAAGCAACTTCAAGGAGAGGGGTTATTACTACTCGGCATCGGGCTTCTACAACCTTATCACCGAGAATACGCCACAAGCCATCGACGACCTCAAACTTTCGATAGAGCTGCTTGGGCACAGCGACTTCAACAACAAGAACGTACACTCCTACTTTCTCTTGCAGGACATATACTTCAACGAGGG
>JAGBTW010000004.1 GCA_017631135.1 Alistipes sp. | reverse complement strand
TCTTGTTGTTTTTGCGCTTGTCGCATCTATCTTTAGCCGAGTACTTGGTGCTGCGTTGTCTGCTCCTCCACTCCTCTTTGCTATTATTTTCGCTGTCGTTGCACTTATCGCTGTGCTCGTATTTGCGATTGTTAAGAAGTTCCCAAAGCGTTGGTTGTGGACAGGCTTGACACTATTGGCTGGTGTAGTATCGTTTGTATATGTTGCTGCGTGGACTAACGGCGAGGAGTACTACAAGGGTTACCTTGCATCTAGCGACAAGTTGTACGACAAGGGTGGCTCTGTTCTTATTGATGGCTATGATGATTACTACTTTGTAGAGTTGGACGACAAGAGTGTTATTGTTGCTGTTAACACTCCCAAGGTTAAGGATAGTTGGTCGAGCTACGATGTCTTTGAGTGCGTTATGTATGAGCTCGATGGCAAGAAGGTTGATGAGTTTGAGATACCCGTCGATAGAGATGAGCGCCTTACGGATGTGTTGAGCAAGCAAGGCAAGGTCCACAAATTCTAATTCGCTCGTTGCATACAGCATTTAATGATAAAGCCTGTCAGGGAGTATTCCTTGGCAGGCTTTCCGTATTTACGGTAGTGATTCTTTGCTTTTTTTTGGCGCTATTACTAACGGTTAACCTTTAGCAATGAGGAGTCGCCGTAGCTTAAGAAGCGGAAATTGTTTTCCAGGGCGTAGTTGTAAATCTTGTGCCAATCGTCACCAACATAGGCGCTAACAAGCAGTAGTAGCGTAGACTTGGGCTGATGGAAATTGGTGATTATGTAGCGCACGACGCGGAAGTGATAGCCGAGTGGCGTAATCATAATCTGCGTTGCCGCCTTGAGTTGCTCGAGGCCCTTATCGCGCATATAGCGCACAAGCGTCGAGAGTACCTCTGCGCCTTTGAACTCCGCGGGAATATCGTACAGCTCCCACTGACCCACAACGCGCTCCTCGTGTGGGTTGCCCTCGCACTTAATGCGCCATGCAAGTGCCGTGAGCGATTCGAGCGTACGCACCGATGTGGTGCCCACAGCAACGATGTTGTCAGCGCGAGAGAGTAGCGACTCGAGGGTCAAGAGCGTAACCGAGAAGTGCTCGGTGTGCATGGGGTGGTCGGCGGCATTATCATCCTTCACAGGGAGGAAAGTGCCCGCGCCGACGTGCAGCGTAACACCTTCAAAGCCAAAGCCCTTGTTGCGCATATCCTCCATAAGCGCCTCGGTGAAGTGCAGACCCGCTGTGGGTGCTGCCACAGAGCCCTCGTAGCGAGCATAGACAGTCTGGTAGCGCGTGTTGTCAATCTCCTCGCTCTCGCGGTTGAGATATGGCGGAATAGGTATGCGACCGAGCTCCTCGAGCAGCTCGCCAAAGGTGCAGTCGGCAGACCAGCGCATGCGCACGATATGCTCGCGTGTGCCACGCTCGACAATCTCGGCACGAAGCGTGTGTCTCTCGCCCGCAAAGTCGAAGTCGATGCCTACCTCACCCTCCTTCCACTTCTTGAGGTTGCCCACGATGCAGCTCCACTCGCTCTCGCCACGCTGCTGAAAGGCGCGCTCGTAGTCCGCGGGGTTGTGGGGCTCGAGACAGAATACCTCGATGCGAGCACCCGAAGCCTTGTGCATTACGATGCGCGCGCGCACCACGCGCGTGTTGTTAAATACGAGCATAGCACCCTCGGGTAAGTGGTCTGCCACATTGCGGAAGTTGCTCTCGGCGATAGTGCCGTTATCGTAAATCAGGAGCTTTGACGAAGTGCGCTCCTCGAGCGGAAACTTTGCGATGCGCTCGTCGGGAAGCGGATAGTTGAAGTCGTTGATATCTATATGTCGCTGCATAGCCTACCGGTATAAAACACAAAAAGATGTCTTTCGACATCTTTCGCTTAATTTTTTGTAGTCGATAGGGGATTCGAACCCCTATGTCCTGCGTGAGAGGCAGGTATCCTAGCCCTTAGATGAATCGACCAGTTTTGTTGTCAATGGCGTTATCCCCTTTTGACGCTGCAAATATACGACATTTTTTTTACTCTGCAAATTTTTTGCGCAAAAAAATGCAATTTTCTGCAATTTTTCTTAAAAAGAGTCAAATTAGGCGTCATTTATTTGGTTGGGCAGATTATTTTGTCTAATTTTATATCAGTAAAAACAGCGATAAATCGCTTTACTTATTTTATTTTTTTTGGTAAATATTATGGAGATACAGACTGCAGGCATGGTCAACATATACAAAGCTCCCGCCTTGGAGGTTATTGCCGTAACCATAGAGCGCGGATATGACACGAGCTACGGCGAAGAGGGCGAGGCGGGTGCGCAGTACGACTCTCTCTTTTTGGGCGACTTCTAATCTTTGACGACCATGAGAGCAGTTTACTTGCATATTATAGACGCGCTTATTGCGGCACTCGTGCTTATATCATGCACCACAACAATAGAGATTGTTGCACCCGAGAGTGCTGCCGTCGTAGAGATGTCCATCGTAGCAGAGGTGGCGGATGATACACGCACCGCAATAGATGAGGCGCATGGCAAGGTTGTGTGGAGCAAGGGTGATGTGTTAAAGATAATTGAGACAACACCCCACGGCACGACATTCAAGGATACAAACGCTATCGCTATCGACAACAACGGCAAGGCGACATTTGGCGTGTCGTTCGAGGCAAGCGCAGCAGCGGAGTTCGCATACGATGCCATCTATCCCGCATCGGCAGTGCTGACAAACGGCAGTACAGATAACACTCTAGTTGCGCTGAATGACATGCAGAGACCTTCGGCGACATCTTTCGACCCCGATGCAGACATCCTTGTTGCCCAGCGCATAGTTACCGACACCCAGCCCACCGAGCTACGCATGAGGTTCAAGCGCTTGGTTGCCATGGGTAAAATCATCATCAAGGGGCTCCCCGAGAGTTGTGCCATATCGGAGGTCGTGTTTGCCGCGGAGGGACACGCCCTTGCGGGGCAGAACGTCGTTAACACCGCGGAGGGCACTGTAGTAGAGTATGGGCACACTGCATTAGACACAATAACCATGTGCTACGACGCGCCGATAGTCTCTCGCGACATATACTTCACATGCAACCCATTCACCCTATTTGCGGGTGAGGCGTTCTCCATAACGGTGACATGCAGCAATGGCGACGCCTATACCAAGTGCGTAACCATACCCTCGGGAGCTACATTCGCACTCTCCGAGGGCGACCTCAATATCTTCTCCGTAAACCTCGAGGGATGCAAAGAGGAGAGTAGCAGCCTTTTCGACACGCTAACACGCGAGACAACAGGCATAGCCGATGGCGGTGGTTACAAGGCATGGAGCTACACCTCGGCATGTGGCATCGCATACGCGGGTCAGAGCGCGGGTGATCACAACAGCATCCAATTGCGCGCGGGACACGAGTCGGGCATAGTAATCACAAGCTCAAACTACCGCATCACAAAGATTGCCGTTAAGTGGGACACGAACACCTCAAAGGGTCGAACTATAAATGTCTACGGCAAGAGCGAGCCATACACCTCGACCACAGACCTATACGACGACTCTATGCGTGGTACGCACCTCGGCACGATAGTCAAAGATACATCCTCGGAGATTGTTATAGATGGCGATTACTCGTACATAGGTCTAAATGTCAAGAGCGACGTCGTATATCTCTCTGCCATAGAGGTGTACTACACATCGGGAGAGCCAGGCTTCTATGTGTCGCCCACAGAGTGCAACTTCTCGGCTGCGGGTGGTGTGGCGACTATTGATGTTGTCCCCATCAACGGCTTCGATGCCACTGTCACTGCCACAACAGAGGCGGAGTGGCTGACAATAACCAACTTTGGATATAGGTACGACATCTGTGCTGCGGAGAATAGTGGCGAGGCGCGCCAAACGACCATAACATTTACAGCCCCCGAGGGAGAGTGTATTACCCTGCCTGTGACACAGGCTTCGGGCAACAATGCGGGCGGGACGCTTGTAACATCTGCCGAGGAACTAAACGTGGGCGATAAGATTATCATTGCTGCCAAGGAGTATGATTATGTGCTCTCTACGGTGCAGAACAAGAACAACCGCGCGCGAGCGACAATCACCAAGAGCGACAATAGCATAACCTTTGGCGAGGATGCGCAGATTATAACGCTCGAGGCAGGAGCGGCGACCAACAGCTACGCGCTAAACGTGGGCGATGGATACCTTATCGCCGCATCATCGACAAATAACTATCTACACACCGAAGCGACAATGACTGCCAACAGCAGCTGGGGTATAGAGATTGCGTCTAATGGCACAGCAACGATAAAAGCTTGTGGCGAAAATACTCGCAACCAATTGCAGTACTACCAAAACAATGCTACAGGTTGCTTTAGTTGCTACGCCAACAAACAGAAAGATGTTGTCATATACAAGCTATTTGAATAACAAATAACAATATAACTATGAAACGAGTACTATTAACATTGACATGTGCCATCATAGGACTAACCACGGCATTTGGTCAGAATATGCCCACAATCCACAATGCGGACGTTGAGAATTCACGCGAGTATCAAGTGGGAAACAACTATCAGAAGGACTTACTACTCTATGTCGATATGCTTGCCAATACACACCCCTATTATGCTGATGCAGGTCACCGAGCAAAATTGGAGAAGCAAGCGCGCAAGATGTATAAGGAGTGTGGCAAAATCACGGATGACAACTCTTTCAAGGTCTATCTCGCAAAGATTGCAGCCTCGCTCAACGATGGTCATACCGCGATATTCTATTGGGGTAGATTAGATAGGGTATTCCCCGTGAGATTGGCCCTTGATGGTGATGCGCCAGCAATCATTGATGTAGCATCTTTGGGACATGAAGAGTTGCTTGGTAGAGAGGTTGTTAGCATCAACGATAAACCTCTGAAGCAGATACTCCAAATGGCTAAAACAATTGTCAGCGCAGACAACGACGTGAACTTTGAGAATTTGGTTAAGGAGTACCTCATGTTAACAGAGTTTTGGGCGTTGATGGGTATGAGCGACGAGGTCTTGATGCTCACTCTTGATGATGGAAGCTGTGTAGAGATACCCGCAATTAACAAAAAGGAGTTAAAGATTGCACAGCTGCAAAAGAATATGGCGGGACGTGTTACAGCAAGGCGAGGTGTACTCTTTGATTACACCATATTTGAGGATGAGAGCATCTGCTATATGCAGTTCAATCAGTTTGCCGACAGGCTGACCTACCCACAGTATCCTCAACTAGCGCGTTTTGACGAGCTCACTCGCGACATGATGACTCAAATGCGAGAGAAGGGTATCAATACGCTTGTCGTTGATCTTCAGTATAATGGCGGTGGAAATAGCCAGCTTGGCGATGTGCTGCTCTCGTGGCTCTATCCCCATAAGGATACGAAGCGTTATGGCGTCGATGTGAGAGTGTCGGAGTTGCTTTGTGCTCACTATCCCTACTATTGCGAATTCACCGTAGATGGCAACCCCCTCGAAATGGGTAAGGTCTACGACTATATGGGCTTTGACCATAGCCGTAATTATGAGGTTGATTACTCCGCCCCTCAAGACCCCAATAATTATGTTTTCAACTTCGACAACGAGCATATTTTCAAGGGTAATGTTGTTTTTATTCAGGGCAAAGATTCGTTTAGCAGCGCTACGCTACTCTTGACCATGGCACGAGATAATGGCATCGGCATCATCATTGGCGAGACATCGGGCGGTCGCCCCAGTCACTACGGCGACATCCTCTACTGCACACTCCCCAATACAGCCACCATCGCCACCGTCAGCCACAAGCACTTCGTGCGCCCCAATCGCGAATTGGTCGATATGGAGTATCTCATTCCCGATGTCGTTATCGACCTAAACAACCCCGACAAAGACCTGGCGTGGGAGTGGATAGTTGCCAACTATTCACGCAAGTAACAGCCAAAATGCCCTGCTAAAGAGAATAAGAGACAAAAGAGAATAAAGGGATGCCGCTATCAGTGTTGACACTAAACGCAGTCATGTTGAACGAAAGTGAACGCTGCGATTAAGCAATGAGCATAACAAGCGAGCTTGTTATGCTATGGCGGAGCAGGGTAGAGGAACTCAAACAACTCTCGGACAGTAAGACCGTCGACCGACACGGAAACCTTGAGATCCTTCACTCCGTTCAGGATGACTGCGCCAAGCGGCACATAATAAAAGCTGCAACACCCTTCTACTCCTCACTACACACCACTACTTCTACAAATACCCAACTACCATCATGCGTTTGCGGGTTACATTTTTGTAACCCGCAAACAC
>JAGBTW010000160.1 GCA_017631135.1 Alistipes sp. | reverse complement strand
GGACGGGACTCGAACCCGCGACCCCCTGCGTGACAGGCAGGTATTCTAACCAGCTGAACTACCACACCAGTTTTGGCTCTTGCAACCGAACTATGTTGCTACAAAATGTTTTGAGGATTGCTCCTCGTGGCGGTATGGACGGGACTCGAACCCGCGACCCCCTGCGTGACAGGCAGGTATTCTAACCAGCTGAACTACCACACCATTTTTAGAGCCATACAATTGTTATCTCTCAATTGCGTTGCAAAAGTAGTATTTTTTCTCAAACCAGCAAAATTTTTCGCCACTTTTTTTTGAAAAATTTTACTCTTTGCGAAAGAATGAGAACTGCACACTTCCATAGCTACGCGTTTGCCAATAGTTAGGAAAGCTACTAACATCCTGGTCTTTAGAGTGTTCAAATATCAAAATGCCATCCTCGGCGAGCAAGTCGCGCTCAAAAACCAAACGAATAACCTCCTCGCTTCCCTCAAGGTCGTAGGGCGCATCCGAGAAGATAAGGTCGAACTTCTTGGTGCAGCTCTTAAGGTAGAGGAAGACATTTGCCTTTACAGCGTAGAAATTCTCGAACTTAAGGTCGCGCGCCGTTTGGCGAATGAAGTTGTGGTGCACGCTATTTACCTCGACAGAGGTGACACTACGCGCATCGCGCGATGCAAACTCATAGCTTATAGAGCCCGTACCCGAGAATAGGTCGAGCACATCGAGCTCCTCGAAGTCGACGAGGTTGCCAAGGACATTAAACAAGTTCTCCTTTGCAAAGTCGGTCGTGGGGCGCGCACGCAGGTTGCGTGGTGGCACAATGGTACGACCGCGATATTTTCCACTTATTATTCGCATATCAACTCCTTGAATAGTCGCTTGCACAGGCGCTGGAGACGTGCTGTGTCGCCATACGCGCGCGCGAGCGTATTATATATATTGTATACCTCGTCAATCTTCGATAGGTAGTAGAGCACATCTGCATCGTTTGTGCACTCCACAACCTCGGCAAAGCGCATGCCGCCATCGTAGATGCGCACATAGAGCAAGCCACCCTCGAGATGGAGCACACTACCCTTCTCCACACTAC
This sequence comes from Alistipes sp., assembly GCA_017631135.1. GTDB lineage: Bacteria > Bacteroidota > Bacteroidia > Bacteroidales > Rikenellaceae > Alistipes. Next base: position 11,009 of record JAGBTW010000160.1, on the reverse strand, counting down.
ACTCCGCAAGCAGTGGCGTAGTATACTCGACATTAACACCCTGCAACACCTCGTGGCAAGGAGTGCTTATTGCCATCACAGCAACGACGCCACCCACAGGCTTTGACCACACTACACACTCGTCCACCGCGGGAGCAAGCCCCACCTCATTGAGGTATACGGCAGCATAAGACGAGTCGAAGAACTCCGCAGGCACGAGCGTTGTCTTTGACGTGAGCACCACGACCTCGACACCACCCTTGGAAGTGTCCACAGCAGCCTTAAGCTCTGCGAGAGAAAAAGAGTGTCCACCCGACAATAGGCGGATGGACACATTATTTAGTGATGTTTGCGTCATGACTACTTTGCGCTACCACCCCAGTTACCAGCCTCGTTAGTAGGCTCCTCAAGGCTACCGAAGGTAACACCAAAGAACTCGAGATCCATAGGGATAGGATTGTTGTCGCCAATCATATACTTCTCGGCCTTTGTAACAGCAGTCTTCAAGCCGTCAGCCTTCATCTTCTTCATATCCTCGTCAGCCTCCTGGTGGTTGATGAAGTACTCGAACTGGTCGTTAAGCTCGTTCCAGAACTCCTGGTTGAAGGTGTCAGTGTCGATGAACTTGATGTAGGGAGCGTGGCAACGGATGAGGTGTGTGCGGTATGCACCAGACTCGTAAGTTGCAGTGTCAAGCTTGAACTCCTCCTGGTTGTTTGTGAAGGGGATATAACGCAAGTGCTTGATCTCGTCGATTGAGAGGCGGCACTTACCAAATGCATCGTCAAACACAGTATCGCGAACGGGAACTGCTACAACGCGCTCGTTCTTCCAGTTCTTATCCTTGCTAAGCTCCTCCAAGATAGCAGCATTCTCCAAGTTGTTCTCATCGTAGATCTGGCTACGATACTCCATTGTGCCATTCAAAGCGAACTCTGTAAGCTCATCCCAGTTAGTAGTAAACTCCTTCTTGGGGTTGCTCTCACGATAAGCCTGAACAAGCTTAACGATGTACTGCTCCTTCTCGATAACCTTTGCAGTACGCTCCGCAAAGTGCTGCTCAAACTGGATAGGAGTTGATACCATAGACCAAATCCACCAAACGAGTGCAGCCACACCAGCTACCAACACTACGGTAGCAATTGAAACCAAGATAGATCTTGAATTTTTCATTTTGTAATTATTTTTTATTAAGTTTGTATCGTCTTTCAGTTACGCTTAAAAATACGGAGCACATGCATAGCACACATATTTCGCATCAAATTTACGCAAAATTATCGGTTGAAGCAACTTTTAACCAAAAAAAAATCATAGAAAAGTTATCCGAGTGGGTAACAGAGGCTGATTATGAGCGTATTTTCCTGCTTAATGGCTATGCTGGAACGGGCAAAACAACCATCATCGCAGCCTTTGTCGCAGCGCTCAACGAGCTGGGTATCAAGACGATACTCCTTGCACCCACGGGTCGTGCTGCGAAGGTACTCTCGCACTATGCCAAGCGCGAGGCATACACCATCCACAAAAAGATATATCGCGAGCGCACGATGGCCGATTATGAGTCTAAATTCTCGCTCGACTTCAACAAAGACAAGAATGTCGTCTACATCGTCGACGAGGCATCGATGCTCTCGACAACCTCTTCCGAGGGTGCTACATTTGGCTCGGGCAACCTTTTGGAAGACCTTGTGAAGTATGTGCGTAGTGGCAAGGAGTGTCGCCTGATGCTTGTGGGTGACGACGCGCAGCTGCCACCCGTAGGTCTCGACTACAGCCCCGCACTCGACCCCGCGGAGCTACTACCCTATGGCGATGTGGACTACAACACCATGGACGAGGTGGTGCGCCAAACACAAGACTCGGGCATACTTTTCAACGCCACGATGCTGCGTTGCATGCTCGAGAACAGGCTCTACGAGATACCGCGCTTCGACATGTCACACCCCGACTTTCGCAGTGTCGAGGGTGGCGAGCTGCTCGAGGCATTGGAGGAGTGCTACTCGAAGTATGGCAGGGATGAGACGATAGTTATAACGCGCTCGAACAAGCGCGCCAACAGATATAACGAGGGCATACGCCGCTACAACCTCTCGGCAGAGGAGGAGATAGAGAGTGGCGACATGCTGATGATTGTCAAGAACAACTACTTCTATGCCGAGCGCGACGAGCAATCACCCATGTCGTTTGTGGCAAATGGCGATGTCGTGCGCCTAAAGCGCATACGCCGCTTCGAGGAGTTCTATGGCTTCAGATTTATAGATGCTGTGGTTGAGTTTCCCGACTATGACGACTACACCATGGAGGCGAAGGTTATGCTCGACACCCTGGCCTCGGAGTCACCATCACTCACACGCGACGAGAGCCGCAAGCTATTTTACGAGGTGGAGAAGGACTACACCGACATCAAGTCGCGCACGAAGCGCTACCGCGCCATCAGAGAGAACCAACATTTTAACGCTCTGCAAGTTAAGTTCGCCTATGCCGTGACATGCCACAAGGCGCAGGGCGGACAGTGGAAGGCGGTCTTTGTGGATAGGTGCCTGTTTGGCGACGAGGAGATGTCACGCGATATGATGAGGTGGCTCTATACCGCCATCACCCGCGCCACGGAGCGCGTCTACCTTGTCAACTTCGACAAGAAGTTTTTGGATGGAGAGTAGAGATAGCGGTTAAGGAAGTGAGTAGTTGAGTGTTTTGATAATGAAAGCACTTCACTACTCTTTTTCTATTCTTTCTACCAAAGGCTCTAAAAGGCTCTAAAAGGTTCAAAAAGGTTCAAAAAGGTTCAAAGGGGAATTTTCCTTTTAGAACCCTTCGAACTCTTTGAACCCTTTGAACCCTTAAAAGCCCCCATCATTAGCGGTAGACCCCAATTTGTTGTCAGAGTGGTGCAGATGTGTCGCTGACATGAAAAAGCCCCGGATGGGTAGTACTAAAGCGTACGTCCCATTCGGGGCTTTGATTGAAGCGGCGCAGGTGCGCCACTATCACAACAAATTAGTTGAAGGTGGGGAGGAACGAGTAGTTCTTCGAGTACTCAAGGTGCTGGTCAACATACTTGCTGTCGTAGCAAACCTTTACATCGGTGATGTTACCCTTTGAGTCGCGAACGAGCTCGTAGCGAGGGTTAACGAAGCCACCATAAGGCTCGATGTTGAGCGCCTTGTTACGCGCGATAATCTCGGCATGGAAGTCGGGATCAATCTTTACGGCGTAGTTCTCTACGAGAGCCTTACCAGCCTCGTAGTCACCCTCTGACTTGATGCGCTGCACCTCGCAGAGAAGCTCACCAAAGAGCTCGCGAAGGCGTACGAAGTCGTTGACAACAACATAGTGCTTGCCATCCTTCTCGACAATCTCGATTACGTTATCTGCCTTACCCTTCTCGTAGCACCACTCTGCGATAAGCTTGCGGTTACGCATGTGAGACTCCTCAACATCCTTACCGAGCTCGATACGAGAGAGCTGTGTCTGCATACCGTTTATGATATACTTGCTGTACTGCGCCCATGCAACGTCGAGAGTAGAGATAAGACCGATGTCTACGAGCTTCTGATCACCGAGGTAGTAGAGTGCAAAGAGGTCGGCACGAGTCTCCTCGAGTGTTGAAGAGTATGTGCGGAGCTCATCGCCCTTTGTGCCAGGAGCGAGCTGACCTGAACCGTGACCGAGGCACTCGTGGAGGTCAGTGTGGAGGTCGTCAGAGAGCTTGCCGTGGAGGCGCATGCGCTCGCGGTCATCCTCGCGGAGTACGAACTCCTCGTTGAAGCCGTTACCCTCGGCAGCCTTTGCGTATGCATAGGTGATGTTGTCGATGGTCACAGACTTTGAACCGTGCTCCTTACGAATCCAGTCGGCGTTGGGGAGGTTGATACCGATAGCTGTTGCGGGGAAGCAGTCGCCACCGAGCATAGCCACGGTGATAACCTTTGCTGACACGCCCTTAACCTCTGCCTTGCGGTATGCGGGGTTGATGGGCGCGTTATCCTCGAACCACTGTGCGTTTGCAGCCATAATCTCTGTACGCTTGCAAGCCTCAATGTCGCGGAAGTTTACTACAGACTCCCAAGAAGCCTTGCGGCCGAGGGGGTCACCATAGCTCTCGATGAAGCCGTTCACGAAGTCTACGTTAGACTCTGTATCGCGCACCCAGAGGATGTTATACTCGTCGAACTTCTTGAGGTCGCCAGTGCGGTAGTACTCTATGAGCGCCTCGATTGTAGCGCGCTGTGTGTCGTTAGCTACGGTTGCAGCCTTCTCCAACCAGTATACAATCTGCTCGAGAGCTGCCGAGTACATGCCACCTACGCGCCATACGTTCTCGTATACCTCACCCTTCTCGTTCTTCATGAGCTTTGAGTTAAGACCATAAGAGATAGGCTCGGGGTTGCCCTCGTCAGCAGCAGCCATAGCGCCGTAGAATGCCTCTACCTCGTCCTGGGTTACACCCTCGAAGTAGTTGTTAGCCGAAGCGGTGATTACATCAACACCAGCCTTCTGGTTAAGGCGCGATGCATAGAGCTCCTTATCGAAGATAATGCGGCAGAGGTAGTCGTTGTCCATCTGGCGGTTAGCGTCGTTGATGTAACGAGCGAGCTGACCACGGAACCACTCCTCCGAGAACTCGGGCACAAACTTGTCGTTTGAGTAGTGGTGGTGGATGCCGTTAGCAAACCACATCTTCTTCAAGTACTTCTCGAAAGCCTTGAACTCTGCAGTCTCGGCCTCGGCAGTGTTGCGAGCCTCGGTGTAGATTGTCTCGAAGGTACGGCGGATAGCCAAGCCATACTTGAAGTTCTGGTCGAAGAGGATGTCACGACCACACTTTGCAGCCTCTGAAAGGTAGTATACATACTCCTTCTCCTGCAATGTCAAGTTCTCAAAACCAGGAACCTCGTAGCGGATGACCTTGATGTCGTCGAAGCGGTCGACAATCCAAGGCTGCTCCTGCGCTGTCTCCTGCTCGACAGGTGCTGTGCACGATGCCAATGCAATAACTCCCATAGCGGTAAGTCCTAAAAATTTGTTCATCATTCTTTGGATATAGTTTGTTTATAAAATATTCGCCGTAAAAGTACAACGAAATAATGAGATTGACAAAAAAAAGGGCTCCTACTACGCCATAGTTCACCAATTTTATTTATATTTGTACTATTAAACTATTTATTATCCAACGAAAACTATGCTTGGAAGAGGTATATCGACTATCGCACTATTGGTGTGCTCGAACATTTTTATGACACTCGCGTGGTATGGCCACATCGCCTTTAAGGATAAACTCGAGCGCTTCAGCTCGCCCGAAAAGCCATTCATGCTCAAGGGCATGCTCGTCATTGTTGTCATCAGCTGGTGCGTGGCACTTTTTGAGTATTGCTTCCAGGTGCCTGCCAACCGCCTTGGTAGCACAGAGTTTGGAGGTCCATTCACGCTGTGGCACCTCAAGGTAATTCAGGAGGTGGTATCGTTGGTGGTATTCTCGCTTTTCATGGCGATATTTATGCACGAAGGCTTGAAGTGGAACCACTATGTAGGCTTCATATGTCTGGTGCTTGCCGTATACTTTATATTTAGAAAGTAACACTTAAAACCGAATTGTTATGATAGAATTTAAGCATTCGCTCGAGACTGCCGAGAGATGGAAGATGGCAGTAAAGAGTCTCTGGAAGACACAGCGCATGATACTCATATTCGGCATCTTAACGGGAGTAGTGATGCTTGGTGTAGCCATAACACTCATGTCGGGAGTTTTGGCTATTGACGATGCTGAAGAGCTCTCCGTAGTGCTTATCGTCATAGCCTGCATACTCGGCTTTGTGGGTATATGCCTTTCGATTGTGACCTATATATATCAGTGGGTCTTCTACTTCGACCTCAAGCGATGGGGAGAGCTCGCGCCAAGGTCGCTTGCGGGCAACATCCGCACGCTTGCCACATGCTCTCTTGTGACACTCATTACAGGAATAGTGGCTTCATTTTTTGACCTCTTCTCGGCAATACCATACGTCGGCATCGTGACCGCCATTATCTCTGCACTCGTGGGACTATGCTCATTGGTGTTCGAGATTATAAAGTTTGTGATGTTCATACGCTTGAAGAATGCGCCCGACATGCCCCACATGGCAAAGGTTGGTACTAAAAACATATTTTGGTCCTACATCGTAACCTTCGCAACGGTGATATTGAGCGCGATATTCTTGTTCTCATCTGCCGTGGCACTATTTGCTGTGATACTCAACGAAGAAGAGGCGACCTACAGCGAGTATGAGTATGATTATGACGACGAGTACGACTACTACTATGAGGATGACTACTACGAAGACGATGTTGCGGTTGCGGTTGCCGTCGAGGAGAGCAACAGTGGCTCATTACTCGCGGGCATCAAGAACTTGAGCGACATCGATGACGAGGATGTGGAGGAGTTAGAGGAGTTCTTCGACAACGCCACTGCCTCAACCATAGCCATAGTGCTATTCTTAATAGGTATACTTACATTCTTGATAGGTTGCATCGCCAGCGTGATACTATACTACTACGGCTGGTGGCTCATATCGAAGTCGGAGCTCGAGACGCTTCCCGAGCGTAGCACAACAGAGAGCATCGACAACTACATAATAGAGGAATAACTAATAAATTTATACTATGAACAAACTAAAGTACTATCTATCATCGCCAAGCGACTGGAGCGAGGCGGTAAAGAAAATGTGGGACATCAAGCGCACATCGATGTTTCTTAATGCAGGTATAGCCATCCTTACATTGGTTATTATTGGAATATTTTGGATGACTGCCGCACTCTTCGTCAATGACCTTGAGGATGCTTCAGTGCCCTTATTCCTATTTTTTGGTAGCCTATACCACATCTGCCTATTTGCGAGCCTATTAATCTATCTCTTGGAGTGGCTGTTCTACTTCAACATAAAGAGGTGGGTGGGCGTAGTGCCCGAGAAGCTTAAGAAGGGCATCAAGCAATTGTCACTCTTTATCTTCATCTCGCTCATAGCAACCGCTGTGGCATACTTCCTCGATAAGCTCACCACCATTCCATACGTCGCAATCATTGCAAACCTCGTGCTTACGCCCACATATCTTGCAATCGTCGCAATGGAGATATGCCAGTTTGTTGCGTTCGTCAAGCTACGCAAGGCAGAGGATATGCCCGACGAGGCAAAGAGGGGTTTTTCGTGGATAACACTCTCTTACATCACCAAGTTTGGTGGTTACATCATCGGTGCAATATGCTTGCTAATATCTCTTATCGCAGCATCTGTGGATGATGACGTAGATTTAGAGTACATGCGCGAATACAATACAACAGCATTCCTTGCACAGGACTGGGCTCCAGATGATTACTTCGAGTTTGACTTTGACAACCCAATGAGCGCTACCGCCCTGCCAACAGTTGGCCCTACATGGTACTTCGATAACATGGGCATGTTGTTTGACCACGATGTAGAAACAAGAGAAAGACTCGTATACTATCTCATGCGCGGCACATGTCACGACTGCGAAGAGGCTATCGAGGAGCTCACCGATAGCGATGTATTTACGTTCTTCTCTATCGTAGGTCTCATCTTCATCGCTGTGGGTGCGCTTGGTGGCTTTGTGCTCTACTACCGCGGTTGGTGGTATGTTGCGCAGTCGAAGCTCGAGCCCGTAGCCAAGCCTGTAACCGAGGATACTCCCTACGAGGATGTAACCGAGGCCGAGGTTATTGAAACGGAGACAAAGGAGGAGTAAGCACCTCTTCCACACATAATAATTAGGTAGGGCTGTTCCATGGAACAGCCCTACCTATTATACATTGTGCTAACTATTATAGCAACTTCTTCTTTGATGGGATAACCAAAAATTCCTTAAGGTAAAATGGCTCGAAGTAGGCAATATCCTCAAATGCACCACGGTTGAAGGCATCCTCCGCAAGGCGGACAATACCGCGCGCAGAGGGCGACACAGTGACATAGAGAGCATCGGTGAGTGTGTCGAGGCACTTGGCAGCGCCATTACCAAAGATAACGAGCTTGCCACGCTTGCGCACATCGGCAAAACTCTCCTCGGTGACAACCTCGGCAACAACATCCGAGAGCGCAGAGCCCTCGTTGCTGAAGAGCTGGGCGTAGACCTCCATGCGGCGGGCATCGACCATGGGACAGAGCGTAGCACTACCCCACTCGTCATCCTCAACATCGAGGATACCAGCCTCGAAGTCCTCGCGCGCAACCTCCGTGAGAGCATCGAGCGAGCCGACACCGATAAGAGGAATATTAAGCGCATAGCACATGCCCTTGGCAAAGGATACGCCAATGCGCAAACCTGTGTAAGAACCTGGACCCTTACCCACAGCTATAGCATCGAGGTCAGAGGGCTGCACACCTGTCTCGCGCAGTAGCTCGTCAACAAAGAGCGCAACCTTCTTGGCATGGTCGCGACCCTCGTCACTCTCGCGCAATGCCATGAGCTCGCCATCGTTAGCAAGCGCCACAGAGCATATATCAGTACCTGTCTCTATTGATAGTATTAGTGCCATATAGTTGATTATCTACGGTTTATCTTCATTGCTTTATCCATCTCGCGCTTCGCATCGTTCTCCTTGAGATACTCGCGCTTGTCGAACGACTTACGACCACGCGCAAGACCTATAGCGACCTTTGCCAAGCCCCTGTCGTTAAGGAATAGGCGCAAGCCCACAACGGTGAGTCCCCTATCCTGCAACGAGCGTTGCAACTTATTGAGCTCCTTGCGGTTGAGCAACAGCTTACGGTCACGCTTGGGCACATGGTTGTTGCATGTTCCCCAGGTATACTCCGCAATGTTGACATTGCGTATCCAGAGTTCGTTACGCTCGAAGTAGCAATATGAGTCGACGAGCGACGCCTTGCCCAAGCGCAACGACTTAATCTCCGTGCCCACAAGCACGATGCCCGCTATGTACTCCTCCAAAATCTCGTAGTCGAACGTAGCGCGCTTATTTCGTATGTTTACATTTTTATAGTCTGCCATTATCGTTGTTTTACTCGGTTACACCCCACCTACGGCACAAGTTTTGAACGCCACATAGGTGGGTGGTCCGGATAAAGGTAATTAATTCTTTTATCTTTGATATGTTTTACACATCTTTTAAGTTTATTTTCTGTTTGCACACTGCCAACGTAGTGATACGAAGGCGCCCCGGGCCACCCTCTTTTTGCGAGGCGTAAGGGGTGTGCACACTATATCAGTCGTCCCATCTTCTTGGCTATTGCCACACGCGCAGCCTGATACTTCGCCAAGGTCTGCACTACCGAGGTGTCATCATCCTCGGCGAGGCGCTTCTGTAGCTCGGCAATATGCTTGTCGAGTGTGCGCCACTTGAACAACACCACAACCTTGGGTACGCCCTCGCTCAGCTGCTCCTCGTCGGTGGTTAGGTGCACCTCCTTCTGCTCCCATATCTTGCTGATGACGTAGCTATCGTCAGAGGTGAGCAGGTCGATGCTCGCCTTTGCTATTGCAGCATCGTGATGGTTGATGAAGGTGTGTGGAGAGACCTCCACACCCTCGCCCAGGCGCTCCCACTCCTTGCGGTAGACAGCGACAATGGCGTTGTAGGGTGCTATCTCGAAACTCAAGCCATCGTTGTCGAGCTCGTCGAATATGTAGCTCGCGAGGTTATAGTTAAGATACTCGCGACCCTCCTCGAGGACTATATCCAGGTGACCATACTTGAGCAAGTACTTGGTCATCTCGCGCTCCAGCGTCTCCTGCGTAGTGCCCGCAGTGAAGCTCTTGTGCGCGGGGATAACGGGCTCGGGGCGTGCTACATATAGCGACTCGGGCGTAGCCTGCTGACGCTCGCGCAGCTGCTGGCGCTGCATGAAGTTCTGCGCCTCGACATTGCCCTTTATACCGTCGATGTTGCGCGCCACAGCCACAGCCAGCGTCTGCTGGTCGGTGTTCATAATCTCGGCACAGTAACGCACATACTCCGAGCGCTTGATTTGGTCGGGAATGAGCGCTATGGACTGCACCATGTCGTTAATCGCCTCGGTGCGCTTGAGGGGGTCGTTTGTTGCCTCACCCACAAGCAGGCGCGCCTTGAAGGCGAGGAAGTCCTCCGCCCTATCGGCTATATATGCGCGCAGCTCCTCCGAAGAGTGGGCACGCGCAAAGGTATCAGGGTCGTGCTCCTCGGGCAGCAGCACGATGCGCACGTTCATGCCCTCCTTCAAGATGAGGTCCACGCCACGCAGTGCCGCCTTGACACCCGCGGCATCGCCATCAAACATTAGTGTTATGTTGTTCGTGAAGCGGCTGATAAGGCGTATCTGCTCCTCCGTAAGCGATGTACCCGACGACGCAACAACATTCTCCACACCCACCTGGTGCATAGAAATAACATCGGCATAACCCTCGACAAGGATAGCATAGTCCTCCTGCTGTATAGCCTTCTTGGCAAAGAACAGACCATATACCTCGCGACGCTTGGTATATATCTCACTCTCGGGCGAGTTCTGATACTTCGCCACCTTCTTGTCGGTGCGTAGTGTACGGCCACCAAAGCCCACCACGCGACCCGAGATATTGTGGATGGGGAACATCACGCGGTCGTAGAACCTGTCGCGCAGTGCACCATCACTCTCGCGGGCGATAGACAAGCCCGTAGAGAGCAGAAACTCTTGTTTGTAGCCCGCAGAGCGCGCATCCGCAGTGAAGCGGTCGTTGCGCGAGGGACAGAAGCCAAGACCAAAGCGGCGTATCGTGGCATCCGAGAAGCCACGCACGGAGCTGAAGTACGAGAGGCCGACGCTGCGACCCTCATCCTCGTGCATCATATACTTTTGGAAGTACTCCGCAGCCCACTGGTTGAGCGCGAACATACTCTCGCGGTTATTGTTACGCTCGAGGTCCTCGGGCGTCATCTCCTCCTCCTTGACAGGTATGCCATAGCGCTTTGCGATGATGCGCAACGCCTCGGGGTATGTTGCGCTCTCGCTCTCCATCACGAAGTTTATGGCGTTACCACTCTTACCACAGCCAAAACACTTGTAGATGCCACG
>JAGBTW010000159.1 GCA_017631135.1 Alistipes sp. | reverse complement strand
CTATCACCTTCCCAAAATACTCGACCCCTTGATGGTATCGAGAAGTGGTCACAGACTGCTATCCATTGAGGCCGAGAGGGTTATAAGGCGAGAGCTTCTACCCATCACAACACTTGTCACGCCCAACATCCCCGAGATGCAAAGACTCACAGGCATGCCTCTTTCGTCGTACGAAGAGAAGAGGCTCGCGGCGCAATGCCTCATGGAGCAGGGCACTGGGGCTGTGCTTGTCAAGGGTGGGCACGAGGATGGCGACAACAAAAGCGACATCCTATTTCAACGGTCAGCAAGTGGCATCGAGTCGTCACTATTCTCATCCGAGACCATTCAAACAAACAACATCCACGGCACGGGTTGCACCCTCTCTGCCGCAATTGCTGCATACATGGCTCGCGGGCTCAACCTGTGCGAGGCTGTGGCAGAGGCAAAAAGATATATCTCCGAGGCTATACGCCACGGCGCAGATGTATCCGTAGGTAGCGGCTTCGGACCTGTAAATCATGGCTTTAACCCTCAAAAAATGTTGATAAATGAAGAACCATAAATTGCAATTTATTACGCACTACACCGACCGATATAGCTACATCGACTCGGCACGCATAGCATTGGAGGGTGGCTGCCGCTGGGTGCAACTACGCATGAAGGAGGCATCGGAGGAGCTATTCGAGGAGACAGCCCTCGTGGTGCAGAGCATGTGCAAAGAGCATGGTGCGACATTCATCATTGACGACAATGTCGCGCTGGCAAAGCGCATTGGTGCTGATGGCGTGCACCTTGGCAAGGGCGACATGCCCATTGCCGAGGCACGCAGAATACTCGGCGAGCGATATATCATAGGTGGCACGGTAAATACCTTTGATGATGTTCTCTACCACATGCAAGGCACTGCGCCCGACTACTTCGGCTGTGGTCCATTTCGCCACACATCGACAAAGCGAAACATAGCCCCCATCCTCGGCTTGGAGGGCTACAGAACAATTATTCGACTCATGCGCGCCAACAACATAGACATTCCCATAGTTGCTATTGGTGGCATCTGCAAAGCGGATATTCCCGAGCTGTTGGAGTGCGGGGTTAGTGGCATAGCCATAAGCGGCTCTATACTGAATGCCGAACACCCCACCCAGGAGATGACAGAGATTATCAGTACCATATCAACTCTAATTTAGAAGCATTTGTAAGAATGTTATCCTGAACGCAAGTGAACGCTGCGATTAAGCTATGAGCAGAACAAGCGTGCTTGTTATGCCATGGCGGAGCAGGGTAGAGGAACTCAAGGATCTCTCGGGCAGTACGACCATTGACCGCCTCGGAGACCTGGAGATCTTTCGCTACCGCTCAAGATGACGACGCATATAACTGACTTAACATCCCATTAAAACACTTAAAACCATTAAACTATGATTGAAAGAAACGTATCACACGGAATCATCAGCACCTACTTTAACAAGCTGGAGCGCAACTTGGATTTGGATGTAGCCATCGTTGGTGGCGGCCCCTCGGGTATCGTCGCAGCCTACTACCTCGCAAAGGCGGGACTTAAGGTTGCGCAGTTCGACCGCAAGCTGTCACCCGGTGGTGGCATGTGGGGCGGCGCAATGATGTTCAACCAGATTGTTGTTCAGGAGGAGGCGCTGCACATCGTCAAGGAGTTCGACATCAACTTCGAGCAGTACGACGACCACCTCTACGTCATGGACTCTGTGGAGAGCACCTCGGCACTTCTCTACAAGGCTGTGCACGCGGGTGCTACAATCTTCAACTGCTACTCTGTCGAGGATGTGGTGTTCAAGAATGATGTCGTGAGCGGCGTTGTGGTAAACTGGACACCTGTACTTCGCGAGGGCATGCATGTCGACCCTCTCAACATCATGGCTAAGTGCGTCATCGATGGCACAGGTCACGATAGCGAGATGTGCCGCACCGTAGCGCGCAAGAATGGCATACGCCTCGCCACAGACACGGGTGATGTCATCGGCGAGCGCTCGTTGGATGTCGTTGCTGGCGAGGAGGAGGTTGTGAATGGCACAAAGGAGATATATCCTGATCTATATGTCTGCGGCATGGCTGCCTCGGCTGTTAGCGGCACGCCACGCATGGGCCCCATATTCGGTGGCATGCTCCTCTCGGGTAAGAAGGTTGCCGACCTCATTATCGAGAAGCTTAAGCGATGAAGATTATCGCTATAACAACGCCCGACGTCACGAATGACGATGCCTCTATTATCAAGCACCTGCTCGATAGAGGCATCGACATCGTGCATCTTCGCAAGCCACATGCCGATGTCGACGCTTGCCGCGCGCTGCTCGCCCAACTCTCTGCGGAGCATAGGGCACGAATCGTTGTGCACGACTACCCCGAGCTGTACTACGAGTTCTCGTTGAGGGGCATCCACCTTAATAGTCGCGTCACGTCGCTACCCCAGGGCTACGACGGTCTCAAGACACGCTCCTGCCACACTCTCGAGGAGGTCGCACAGTATAAGGATGACTGCGACTACCTCTTTTTAAGCCCCATCTTCGATAGCATCTCGAAACCAGGCTACGCCTCTCGCTTTACCGACGAGATGCTTCGCAACGCCTCCGCAGCAGGCATAATCGACCAAAAGGTCATCGCCCTTGGCGGCGTCACCCCCGACAAAATCGCCTACCTCCAATCCCTAAACTTCGGCGGCGCCGCCATGCTCGGCTCGCTCTATAATACCCGCACCACCACTGATTATCAACCCATTACCAAGTAAATAAGTCGCCAACTTATCTTACAAATAAATAAAACGAGACCGACCAAAAACTACTTTTTAGTCGGTCCCAAAAGGACAGCCCTTGTAGGAGAGGCCTTTTAATTTTTAACTAATTGATTTTCAGTATTGGGTTTACGAAAATTGCGAAATCCTACATAGAAGACTACATGGAGGTCGTAACTAAGCCAAAAAACTACGACTGCAAAGGTATATAAAGCTTTTGAAAGTAAAGCACTGAAATCAAGCATCTTTCGAAGGTGCATTGTAAATAGACAACGGTGGCGTATGAAGAAACTACACAGTTTCTTACATACGCCACTTTTGTTTATAATTGGTCGGACTGCTTGAAAATTGGGTAACGAGATAGTAATCGTTCGTATTTCTGAGTTCTTCATTGCTTTGCCACAATGTGGTAACTCTTATGCTGCAAAGGCACAAAAATATTGCTGACGAAAAGAGAAGTTGCAATGATTTCTTTTTTCGCCAGCATATTTCACGCTGTCAACGGACGGATAGGTTTAGTCCGTTTGGGGTATATAGCCAATGGAATAAACTAAACCGACCTCGTAGAGAGATTACTTCTTTCCGCTCTCACGCCACGAATGCGGAACAACTACGGGCGGGTGTGTCGGTACAAAAACATCTACACTATCTCTCTGTGGCTGTTTGTCAATCTCCTTTTTCATCTTTCTGCTTGCTGCACACGAACAAAGATATGCCAGCGATAGCAGTATCGCTGCTACCGCCAACATATTACGTGTGATATTTTGTTTACTTTGCATCTTTCCACGATTTGTTTACGATTACAGGTGGGTGCGTAGGCTTGTAATTAGCAGGTTTATATACCATCGCACGCGTTGCTGCTGCGGCTCGGTTGCGGGCATCCCACTCCACGAAATCTTCGTAATCATACTCCCAACTATCACCATAGGCAAGTTTGTGGATGCGGTAATAAATCGCCTCACGCGATGGAGCGTT
>JAGBTW010000158.1 GCA_017631135.1 Alistipes sp. | reverse complement strand
TTGACGTGCGCTCGAGGTCGCTGATAGCACCCGTAGAGGTGATGTTCATGAGCTCCTGCTCGGCAACACGACCACCGAGCAAGCCCGCCATCTTGTGCATGAAGTGCTCGACATTGTGGTTTACGCGCTCCTCGGGCAAGTACCATGTAGCACCAAGCGAACGACCACGAGGGATGATGGTAACCTTAAGCACTGGGTCGCAGTTCTTCAAGCGCCACATGACCGTAGCGTGACCCACCTCGTGGATAGCCGTTGAGCGACGCTCCTCGGGGGTCATAGGCATATTTCTGCGCTCCAAGCCACCCACGATGCGGTCGATAGCGGCGAGAAAGTCCTGCTGCATGACATACTTATGGTCGTTACGCGCTGCGATAAGAGCCGCCTCGTTACATACATTTGCGATGTCTGCACCCGCGAAGCCTGGAGTCTGCTTTGCGAGGAACTCGCGGTCGAGCTTCTCATCGAGCTTCAACTTCTTGAGGTGCACATCGAAAATCTCCTTGCGCTCCTTGACATCGGGCAATCCCACCTCAATCTGACGATCGAAGCGACCAGCACGCATAAGCGCCTTATCCAATATATCTACGCGGTTGGTAGCAGCCAAGACGATAACACCAGCGTTAGTCTGGAAGCCATCCATCTCCGTAAGCAACTGATTAAGCGTATTCTCGCGCTCGTCGTTACCCGAGAAGCCCGAGTTCTTGCCTCGCGCACGACCGATTGCGTCAATCTCGTCGATAAAGACGATACATGGAGCAACCTTCTTTGCCTGGTCAAACAAGTCGCGCACACGCGAAGCACCCACACCAACAAACATCTCGACAAAGTCTGAACCCGAGATAGAGAGGAAGGGAACATTCGCCTCGCCCGCAACAGCCTTTGCCAAGAGGGTCTTACCCGTTCCTGGAGGGCCTGCAAGGAGTGCTCCGCGGGGAATCTTTGCACCCAAAGCCTTATATTTGTCGGCATGCTTGAGGAAGTCGACAATCTCCATAATCTCAATCTTCGCCTCCTCCAAGCCTGCAACATCCTTGAATGTCACACGCTCCTTATTGTTCTTGTCCGACATCTGCGCACGCGCCTTGCCCACGTTCATGATGCCACCACCTGCACCACCGCCACCGCGTGACATAGAGCGCATGATGAGTATCCACACGACAATTATCAAAAGCCACGGGAGGAAATCAACCACATAGCTAAAGAAGCCCTTCTGCGTGCGGCTATACACAACCTTCACGCTCTCGAAATCGGGATTTTCGGCCTTTGCTACATCCTCCGCAGCCTTCAGCTCCTCGCTAAAGAGCTTCGCATCGCCATGCGACGTGAAGGTAATCTGTGCACCCGAGCGGGGCATATCCTTAAAGCGTTCGTCGTTAACCAACGAGTCGGCATACTCCTTATGCAAGTATACACTCATATTCTCGTGGTCACGAACCTCGATGCGCTTCACAGCGCCATCCTCAATCAGCTCCTCGACCATCTGCCAATCACCCTTGACAGGCAGACGACCCGTATCGCTAAATATGGCATAGGCAACAATACCTATTGCCACCACAGCCCAAAACCACATGAAGTTAAATCGTGGCTTGGGCGTAAGTCGATTATTTACATTTGCCATTTACACAATTTCTCCTTTCTATCACTTTATCATACGACACACCACGCCACTACTCGCCAAACTCGTAGCGCTTCATGGGCGCATCAGCCCACAACTCCTCCAAGCGGTAGTAGTCGCGCAACTCGGTCTGGAAGATATGCACAATAACATCGTTGTAGTCCATCGCTACCCAAAAGGCGTTCTGACGACCCTCAACGCGCATGGGCCACTCACCCATAACCTCGAATACCTTATCCTCGATACCAGCCGAGATAGCGTCTACCTGTGTTGTAGAGTCGGCATGACACACAACAAAATTTGAACAAATAGCACCATCAAAGCCTGACAAATCGAGCGATACAATACCCTTACCCTTCTTGTCGTCGATAGCCTCAACAATCGTATCAATAAGCTTCTGCAAATTCTCCATAGTTTTTATTATACTGTTTTACAATTATTTACTCTCTATTTACCTGATTATACACACGCATGCAAACATACTTAATAACGCACGCACGCGTAAATCATTGCAAATATAAGCAAAAAAAGTGAAATATCAAACAACACTCTCACTTTATATTGTTTCAAAATCACCCACTTTAGACTCGTCATGCCGAGGAGACGCATCCACAACCGTTGTGATAGTCACATTACCCGCATGCACCGACGCGGGCATCTACCGCTGCTAACCAACATAACTGATAACCAATTGTATCAAGCCGGGCTTTAACAAATGTAGATTGACCTTCGGTCTACCCTGCTCCGCCATGGCAAAACAAGCACACTTGTTCTGCTCATAGCTTAATCGCAGCATTGCCACAGAATTGCATGATATGCATTGGGTATCAACCTCTTAATCAAATGTAATTGTTCGCAATGACAATGTATTTTATTTAAGGGATGTTCTATAAATTAGTAAAAAAGTTTTTCGTTGTCATGGAATTTCTATTTCGGCTGCTTTTGAATTTATTTCGGCATATATCTAATCTTCGCTCGGTTACAATGCCCGCATTGCGCCCTCACGAGAGATTAGACATCTGACTCGAAATAATCTTCAAAATCATCGCGACCTAATTTATAGAACCTCCCTTAACAATTCCAATATTAACAAACTTGTGTTATTTTATTCTTTTTATAAGTTTATATATTCTTTAATTTAGCCATAAAACACTTATTTATTTTAAGACTTAAGAGATATAAGTGAAATAAGTGACACAAGTGAGGTCGCGGACAAATATTAATAGTTGCGATATTTTTACACACCGCGCTTTGAATTCTCATTTTTTATTTATATCTTTGTGCGTTTTATACGACGACTTTATATTGAAAATATAAATAATATCAACTATATGAGCACCGAACAGGAAAAAGTAATGAAACACGAGGAGGAGTATTCAGCGTCGAATATCCAAGTCCTCGAAGGTTTGGAGGCCGTGCGTAAGCGCCCCGCGATGTACATCGGCGACATTGGCGAAAAGGGTCTACACCACCTTGTATATGAGGTAGTAGACAACTCTATCGACGAGGCGTTGGCTGGCTATTGTACAGACATCTATGTAACTATCAACGAGGATAATTCTATCTCGGTACGCGATAATGGTCGTGGTATCCCCACCGACTGGCACGAGAAGGAGGGCAAGTCAGCCCTCGAGGTTGTGCTCACCGTACTCCACGCGGGTGGTAAGTTCGACAAGGGCAGCTACAAGGTATCTGGTGGTCTTCACGGTGTGGGTGTATCGTGCGTTAACGCACTCTCAACACTCCTTATCGCAGAAATTCACCGTGGTGGCAAGATTTACAAGCAGACATACTCAAAGGGTGCTCCCACATCGAAGGTTGAGATTGTGGGCGACTGCGAGGACCGCGGTACTACAATCACCTTCAAGCCCGATGCCGAAATCTTCTCACTCACACAGGAGTACAAGTATGCCATTCTTGCCAACCGCCTTCGTGAGCTCGCATTCCTTAACAAGGGTATTCACCTCACACTCACCGACCACCGCGTAAAGGATGAGGAGGGTAACTCGCTCTCTGACCACTTCTACTCGGAGCACGGTCTCTCGGAGTTCGTCGAATACCTCGATGCTACACGCGGACAGAAGATTATCGAGAACATCATCTACCTCGACACCGAGGAGAGTGGTGTACCCGTAGAGGTTGCGATGCAGTACAACGACTCTTATTCGGAGAATGTACACTCTTACGTTAACAACATCAACACTATAGAGGGTGGTACACACCTCACAGGCTTCCGCTCGGCACTCACACGCACGCTTAAGAAGTATGCCGAGGAGAGTGGCATGCTCTCGAAGCTCAAGTTCGACATCAACGGTGATGACTTCCGCGAGGGTCTCACAGCTGTAGTATCTGTAAAGGTTGCAGAGCCACAGTTCGAGGGTCAGACAAAGACCAAGCTCGGTAATGACGAGGTTGCAGGTGCTGTGAACCGCGCCATGTCGGCAGCCCTTGGCAACTACCTCGAGGAGCACCCCAAGGATGCGAAGGCTATCGTACAGAAGGTTATCCTTGCAGCACAGGCACGCCACGCAGCACGCAATGCACGCGAGGCAGTGCAGCGCAAGACCGTACTTTCGGGCGCAGGACTCCCTGGTAAGCTTGCGGACTGCACAAGCCGCGACCGCTCTATAGCCGAGATTTTCTTCGTCGAGGGTGACTCTGCGGGTGGTACAGCAAAGCAAGGTCGCGACCGTAACTTCCAGGCCATCATGCCATTGCGTGGTAAGATTCTCAACGTCGAGAAGGCACAGGAGCACCGCATGTGGGAGAACGAGGAGATCAAGAACATGTTTACCGCACTTGGTGTATCAATAGGTACTGCCGAGGATAGCAAGGCCTTGAACCTCGAGAAGTTGCGCTACGACAAGATTATCATCATGACCGATGCCGATGTCGATGGTTCGCACATCGCAACACTCATGCT
>JAGBTW010000022.1 GCA_017631135.1 Alistipes sp. | reverse complement strand
GATACCATCACGGGGTCGAGTATTATGGGAAGGTGATAGTTGCGAAGTGCGGTGGCTACGGCACGAACAATCTCTACATTAGACAGCATGCCTATCTTCACGACGCGAGGGTGCAGGTCACAAACGACTGCAACAATCTGCTCGTAGACCATCTGCGGGTCTATGGCATATTGAGAGTGCACACCCATGGTATTCTGCGCAGTGATGGCGGTGATGGCTGTTGCGCCATATACTCCGAGGGCGGAAAATGTCTTTATGTCGGCTTGGATGCCAGCCCCGCCAGAGGAGTCGGAGCCCGCTATAGACAGGACTACAGGATAGGTTTTTCTTCGGTTCATACCACTATTTTTACATTACTATATATGCTCAAATAGTAGTACGGTTGTACCATTAAGGATGACTCCAAACTTCCAGCGTCAGCATTATCTGTACTGGTGCAATGTGTATAATCTCAGCCAGGGTAACCATGCGGTATTCCCTAACACCACCATTCGAGTTCTACTGCAAAGATAACGAAAAAATATGAATATCGTGCGTGGTAAATAGAAAAAATGTGTGGATACCGCAGAATAAATTTAGGGGTTGCTCGATATGCCCGAACAACCCCTATTATAATATATGTATGATTTGGCTACTCGAAGTATACCTCCTTTGAGCCACTCATGCGACCATCGACATAAATTTCGACGGTGTATGTACCCTTGGTGAATGCTGCGCCGTCGTAGAAGATGCTCACGGGCACAGACTCGTTCTCGTAGTCCACCTTACGCACTGCCGAGGCGCGCATCTCGCTACCCTCGAAGTTGAAGAGGATGACATCTGACGATGCGAGAAGGTAACCGTCAGGACCAGTGATGCATACATAGATGCTCTTCTCACCTGGCTCGGCAAGCTCGTTTGCCGTAAGGTCGAAGTCCACGCGCAGGCGCTCCGCCATCTTTATGCGCTTAACCTCCTTCGACTTGCCGTTGAGTGCCGCCATGCGTATGCCACTTGCCTGGATGACAGAGCCTATGCGCACCTTGGTGTTAAGCTCTACGGCCTTCTCCTCGGCAACATCGGCACGCAGCTGCGCATTGTTTATCTCCTTCTTATACTTGATGTTTTGCGCCTGAAGGTTGCTGTTTATGGTGTTGAGCGAGTCAATCTGTCGCAAGTAGCCCTTCATGACGCTGCGGAGTGTTGCAACCTCCTTTTTGTACTTCGCAAGCTGCTCGTAGTTGTATGTCTTCTCGCGCTGCAACTGCTCGAGCATAACGACAGCCTCGTGATACTTAATCATCATGGTGTCGTTCTTATCCTTGAGGCTCTCGAGCTCCGTCACGAGGTCCTCGGCGTTGCGCTGCAGCATGGCGTTCTCATCCTCGAAGATGCGACGCGCAGACTCCACAATCTCGAGGTTATCCTTGATGGTCTTGTGCTTAAGACCGAGGCTCACGCTAAAGTATGCCGCGGGAATGAGCAACACGAAGCATACGATTGCCATGACTTTGTAGCCATTAGCCGTGCGCTTGTGACGCATAACCTCCGCCTCGTAGTCGTCTATCTGGTTATCGTCGTAGCCGTCATATTTGTCGTCGCCACCCTCGCCATTCGCTGTGGGTATGCTCTCTACCTTTGCGGGAGTACTCTCCACGGGGGTGTTGTCCTCTGTTGCGGGCTGTTGCTCTGCGCTCTTCTCCTTGATGAATGAGTCGCCCACGGTTGTCTGTGCGCTACGCTCGCGTATTATGTCGTTTAGTGTGCGGGGTTTATTCTCGGCAATGCTCTCGGCAACGGTTGTCTGTGGCTCCTGTGCTGGTGCGCCCGTAGGTGCTCCACATGTTGGGCATGTTGCCGTCTTGCTTGATGCGAGATTACCGCAGTTGCTACATCTTATAAGTGCCATATTTTATTACGCTGTTATTTGGGTGCAAAGATAACTTAATTTATCGTTCAATTACGAGATATCGGAAAAATCTATGCGCTCGCGCTTGCTGTGCCTATCGCGCAACGCGCGGAGCGAGGCATTTGCTGGTTGCTCAAGGCGCGGGTCAGCATCAAGGATGGCGATGGCATCGTTGCGCGTGAGCTCCATTATCTGTGTGTCGGTTGCGAGGTTGGCAATGTTAAGCTCAAAGGCCTCGCCACTCTGCTGTGTGCCGTGTATATCGCCCGCACCGCGTAGTTTGAGATCGAGCTCCGAGAGCTCGAAGCCGTCGTTCGTAGCACACATGGCATCGAGGCGCGCACGGCTATCCTTCGATAGCTTCTCGCCCGACATGAGTATGCAGTAGGATTGGTTGCCACCGCGACCCACGCGACCGCGTAGCTGGTGCAACTGCGAAAGGCCGAAGCGCTCGGCAGACTCTATGACCATCACCGTGGCATTGGGCACATCCACACCCACCTCGATGACCGACGTGGCAACGAGGATGTCGGCCTCGCCACTCTTAAACTGCTTCATCGCAGCATCCTTATCCTCGGGGCGCATCTTGCCGTGGCACACCGTAATGCGATATTGTGGCAGCGGGAAGTCGCGCGAGAGTGACTCGAAGCCGTCCTCGAGGTCCTTGTAGTCCATCTTCTCCGACTCCTTAATCAGCGGATAGACAACATATATTTGTCGCCCCTTGGCTATCTCGTTGCGCAAGAAGCCAAACATCTTGAGGCGCAAAGAGTCGAAGTAGTGGTATGTGCGTATGGGCTGTCTTCCGGGGGGTAGTTCGTCGATTACCGACACTTCAAGGTCGCCATAGAGTGTCATGGCGAGGGTGCGAGGTATGGGCGTTGCTGTCATCACAAGGATGTGGGGCGGTTGTTGGTTCTTTGTCCACAGCTTCGCACGCTGCTCCACACCAAAGCGGTGTTGCTCATCTATGACGACATAGCCGAGATTGGCAAACTGCACTCTATCCTCTATTAGGGCGTGTGTGCCCACAAGGATGTTAACCTCGCCCGAGGCTATGCCCTCGAGGGCTGCGCGGCGCTCCTTGGCCTTTGACGAGCCTGTGAGTATCGCTACGCGCACGTTGGGCACCCCTTCGGCAAATCGCGCCATCGAGGCGTAGTGCTGGCGCGCCAATATCTCCGTTGGTGCCATGATGCAGGCCTGAAAGCCGTTGTCCACAGCCAGAAGCATCGACATGAATGCCACCATGGTCTTTCCGCTACCCACGTCACCCTGCAGGAGGCGGTTCATCTGCTTTCCCGAAACCATGTCTGCGCGTATCTCCTTGATTACGCGCTGCTGTGCACCCGTAAGCGCAAAGGGGAGCTTCTCCTTGTAGAAGGTGTTGAACGCCTCGCCCACGCGCGGGAAGATGAAGCCTCCGCCACGCTTTTGGCGTGCTGTGCGTCGCGCCTGTATCATGAGCTGCACGCCCAAAAGCTCGTCATACTTAAGGCGATAGCGCGCCTGGCGCAGTA
Source organism: Alistipes sp. (assembly GCA_017631135.1). Lineage (GTDB taxonomy): Bacteria > Bacteroidota > Bacteroidia > Bacteroidales > Rikenellaceae > Alistipes. The sequence continues at coordinate 3,807 of JAGBTW010000022.1, read as the reverse complement.
GTTCTGCCGACTGCGGAAAGTGAATGTTGTAGATTGCCTCGCGCAGCGACATCAGTCCGTTGCGCTGGCGTAGTGTTGCGGGGAGTGGGTCACTAAAGGCATTGGCATCGCCCTCAACGATGCGCCATGCACTCTGTACGATGGTGTGCATAGCCTTGAGCGTAACCACCGCCGAGAGCTTCTCCGTAGTGGAGTATATGCCCTGAAAGCCACTCTCCTCCTTGCGCGATAGCGCCTGCTCTATGGGCTCTATCTCGGGGTGTACGAGGCTTATGCGCCCCTTGAATATCGAGGGGCGACCAAAGACCATATATTCGCGGTTTAGCTCTATGCGCTTCTCTATCCACTTAACGCCCTGAAACCACACCAACTCGGCAGTGCCCGTTGGGTCGGTCACCTCGGCTACGAAGCGCTGCTTGCGACCCTCGCCTACAAATGACCTGCCCACGACGCGGCAGCGGAAGCGCACAAAGGTTGTCTCCATCGACTCGTCAATCTCCGATAGTCGGAAGGTGCGCGTGCGGTCGATGTAGCGATAAGGGTAGCGCATAAGGAGGTCGCCAATGGTGCGTATGCCAAGCTCACTCTCAAAGAGGCGTGAGCGTACCTCGCCCACACCGCTGACATACTTTATCTCTCGACGAAGCACCTCCGACATCGCTGCAATAGACCCGGTTATAGTATGTTAGATAGTGGTTATCGAGCGCACAGGGGCAATCTTTGCCAAGCGCTCCTTGCCACCAAGCTCCTCAATCTCTACGATGAAGACAAACTCCTTGACCTTAACGCCATACTCCTTGCCCTCCTTCTTGATGCGCATGCTCTCGAGAGATTTCGCAAGACCCTCGGCTGTGCCACCTGTTGCCAACACATCGTCGAGTATCGTAACCTCTATTACATCACCCGTTGCGGGGCTTGTGGCGATGTCGCTCACGCGGTAGTAGAGCTTGTCGAAGCCATACTCCTTCTCGATGAGTACCTCCTGGAGGTCGCCCTCGGCGAATGGTAGCTTGCCACTCTTGCGCACAGGCACAATGTTTTCGACATGCTCCGCCTCGGTGAGTAGTGGCGCTGCAAAGAGGAAGCCGCGCGCCTCGGGGGCGATGATGGTTGCCGAAGTGCAGGCCTCGGCTACGCGGTGTGTGAGAGCGCGGAAGATGCTCTTATTCTGCAAAAAGGGTATGATGTCAACAAACACGATACCCTCCTTGGGGAAATCTTTATAGTACTTAAGTACCTCTTTCATTAGTAATTAGTAATGAGAAATTAGTAATCAGCAATTATGCTGTTGTCGTTGATGTTATACACTGTCATTCCGAGCGTAGTCGAGGAATCTCCTCGCTGGCAACACATAGCCAACGTAGTCTATGGTCGACTCGGAGGAGATCCTTCGTTTCATTCAAGGATGACAGACGCACAATCAATTAGTAATGTGCTTTTCTATCGCTCTATATCCTTGAAATAGCGGTATGTAGCCACGCGGAGCTCCTCTACAGCTGCGTCGTCTGCCGCGATGATGCCCGCGGGGTGGAGCTGCAATGCCGAGAGTGTCCACTGGTGGTTGTAGCTGCCCTCGATGGCGTGGCGCAATGCGCGAGCCTTCTTGCGACCCGTTGCGAGGATGAGCACCTTGCGAGCATCCATGATTGTGCCTACACCCACGGTGAGCGCCTGTGTGGGCACCAACGAGATGTCGCCACCAAAGAAGCGTGAGTTCACGGCGATGGTGTCGGGAGTGAGGGTCTTGATACGTGTGCGTGACTGGAGCGACGAGAAGGGCTCGTTGAAGGCGATGTGACCATCCTCACCTACACCACCCATAAAGAGGTCGATGCCTCCTGCAACAACGATAGCTGCCTCGTATGCCTCGCACTCAGCCTTAAGGTCGGGGGCGTTGCCGTTGAGGATGTGCACATTTGCGGGGTCGATGTCTATGTGTGAGAAGAAGTTTGTCCACATGAAAGAGTGGTAGCTCTCGGGGTGTGACTCTTCGAGGCCCACATACTCATCCATGTTGAAGGTGATGACATTCTTGAACGATACCTCGCCAGCCTTGTGCAAGCGGATAAGCTCGCGGTATGTCTCCAAAGGGGTAGAGCCTGTGGGAAGACCCAACACAAAGGGTGCGTCGGTTTTTGCGGCCTTCGCCTTAATCTCGTTCACAATGTAAGCAGCAGCCCACTCGGCAACCTCGCTTGATCTATCCTTAATAATTACTCTCATAGTTTAACTATTTTGTTATAAATGTTTTACAATTCTCAACTCTACTTGCAAACGCTTCTCACTGCCTAAAACATTTAATTATATTTAGCATTATACAGTCGGGAAGTACATCGCTATTAAAGGTCGTACATACCTCCCCGTCGCCTAAAACATCTTCACGAATACCTCGATTGCTTGATACTCTGCCATGCCGAGTTTGTCGTAGAGCTTCGCGGTGTTCTGTGTGCGCTCTTCGGCACGCTGCCAGAACTCGCGAGTGTCGCTACCTGGGAAGGGCACAATATCCTTTTGTGAGAGGTGACGGTATATAGCATGGCGCTTTTTGAGCATCTCGTCGGGAGATAGAGGCACAGCCATATCTACAAGACCCAAGTTCCACTCCATCCATGCACCGCGATAGAGCCATAGGTGGCACTCCTTGCGCCAATCATCATCCTGTGTAACCTCCAACGCCTCGAGTATCGCCTCCATGCATGTGCGGTGTGTGCCATGGGGGTCGGCAAGGTCGCCCGCAGCATATATCTGGTGTGGGCGTATCTCGCGGAGCAACTTTACGATGATGTCTATGTCGTTAGGCGTAAGCTCGCCCTTCTTGATACCACCCGTCTCGTAGAATGGGAGGTTGAGGAAGTGGGCGTTTGTGTTGGGGTTGAGACCAAACGAGCGCACCGCGGCGCGTGCCTCGGCACGACGTATAGCACCCTTTATGTCGAGGAGCTTGCGTGGCTCGGGTTTTCCGCGACGCTTCGCCTTGATTGTCTCTTGCACGTCATCGAAGAGATTTCCGAAGCCGAGCTCGCACGCTGTATCTACGTTCTGAAGCACAACATCGTCGTGCACCGCCACGTTACCAGATGTCTGGTATGCCACATGTACATCGTGACCCTGCTCTACAAGGCGGATGAACGTGCCACCCATCGAGATTACATCATCATCGGGGTGTGGCGAGAATATGAGCACTCGCTTGGGGTATGGAGTCGATGGTGCGGGGCGTGTCGAGTCATCAGCATTGGGCTTGCCACCTGGCCAGCCTGTGATGGTGTGCTGGAGGTCGTTGAAAACGCGAATGTTTATTTTGTCGTATGTGCCACATCGTTCCAGGAGCTGACCCAATGAGTTTTCGATGTAGTCCTGATATGTGAGCTTGAGGATGGGCTTGTTCACGATGCCACACAACCATACCACAGCCTTACGCACAAACTTGGGTGTCCACTCGCAAGGGCCAACAAGCCATGGTGTCTGCACGCGTGTGAGGTTTTCCGCTGCGCTCTCGTCGATGACGAGCTCGATGTTGGGGTGCTCCTGCAGGTAGCTCGCTGGCACACGCTCGGTTATCTCGCCCTCAACAACCTGCTGCACAGCCGTTGCCTTCTCCTCGCCCCATGCCATAAGCACTATGCGGTCTGCGCGCATGATGGTGCCTATGCCCATGGTGATAGCCATCTTGGGTGTGTTCTCGAGACCGAAGAACTGGCTCGACTGCACCTTGCGCGAGTTGTGTGATAGCTCCACAAGGCGTGTGTGCGACTTGGAGTATGAGCCCTGTTCGTTGAAGCCCACCTGTCCCTGCTCGCCGAAGCCTAT
>JAGBTW010000157.1 GCA_017631135.1 Alistipes sp. | reverse complement strand
CATGGGCAAGCGTGCCCTCGTGTGTATGAAGCACGTGGGTATGAACGTGGCTGCCGACCCATTCGTTAACTCTGCAATGACTGGTGTTAATGGTGGTTTGGTTGTTGTTGCTGCTGACGACCCATCTATGCACTCATCACAGAACGAGCAGGACTCACGCTTCTATGGTAAGTTCGCCATGATGCCTATCTTCGAGCCCTCGAACCAGCAGGAGGCTTACGACATGACACGCGCAGCATTCGAGCTCTCGGAGGCTGTTAAGCTCCCCGTATTGATGCGTGTAACTACTCGCATGGCACACTCACGCGCCGTTGTAAACATCACCGAGGAGCCTCGCAAGCAGAACGACATCAACCGTCCCGAGGATGTACGCCGCTGGATTTTGTTGCCCGCATTCGCAAAGAAGCGTTACGTAGAGTTGCTCGCTCAGCAGGACGACCTTCAGAAGGCATCTATGGAGTCGAAGTACAACCACTATACAAAGGGTACTCGCCCAGAGCGTGGTGTAATCTGCACAGGTATCGCATATAACTACTACATGGAGAACGCCGCAGACTCAAAGGAGCGCAGCGTGCTCAAGATTTCGCAGTATCCCCTTCCCATCGCACTTATCGAGAAGATGGTCGAGGATGGTGCAAAGGAGATCCTCGTGATGGAGGAGGGTCAGCCCGTTGTTGAGGAGATGATTCGCGCTATCGTGCCCTCGACAGTTGAGGTTAAGGGTCGCTTGACAGGTGACCTACCACGCGTTGGCGAGCTCAACCCCGACAGCGTGCGCAAGTCATTGGGCATGGAGGCTTTGGAGAACCTCGAGGCAGACGACATCGTTGTAGCACGTCCACCCGCATTGTGCCAGGGTTGCGGTCACCGCGACATGTACAAGGCGTTGAACGAGGTGGCTGCAGAGTATGAGAATCCTCGCATCTTCGGCGACATTGGTTGCTACACACTTGGCGCATTGCCTCCATTCCAGGCATTGCACGCTTGCGTGGAGATGGGTGCTTCAATCACCATGGCAAAGGGTGCATCGGATGCTGGTCAGTTCCCCGCATTCGCAGTTATCGGTGACTCTACATTCACTCACTCGGGTATGACAGGTCTTTTGGACTGCGTTAACTCTAACGCAAATGTCGTTGTTGTTATCTCGGACAACCTCACAACAGGTATGACAGGTGGTCAGGACTCTGCAGGTACAGGCAAGATTGAGGACATCTGCCGTGGCGTGGGCGTTAAGCCCGAGCATGTGCGCGTTGTTGTGCCCCTGCCCAAGAACATGGAGGAGATCAAGTCTATCTTGCGCGAGGAGATTGAGTACAAGGGTGTATCAGTTATCATCCCACGTCGCGAGTGTATCCAGACAGCAAAGCGTCACGCAAAGGCGCGTGCAGCAGCTGCAAAGAAGGAGTAAGTCCGCTAATGCTAAACATATAACACGAAACAATTATGAAGAAAGATATCATTTTGGCAGGCGTCGGCGGACAGGGTATTCTGTCGATTGCAACGGTCATTGGCGAGGCTGCCATGGCCGAGGGTTGGAACATCAAGCAGGCAGAGGTTCACGGCATGAGCCAGCGTGGTGGCGACGTGCAGAGTAACTTGCGTCTCTCGACAGAGCCCATCGCATCAGACCTTATCGCAAAGGGTGGTGCCGACATCATCATCTCGCTCGAGCCTATGGAGGCTTTGCGCTACTTGCAGTATTTGAAGAAGGATGGCTGGGTAGTGACTTCAAACGTGCCCTTCATCAATATTCCTAACTACCCCGCAGAGGAGGAGTTGAACAAGCACCTTGCTGCACTTCCCAACTGTGTATCGCTCAATGTTGAGGAGTTGGCAAAGGAGGCGGGCGCACCCCTTCAGGCTGCAAACATGGTACTCTTGGGTGCTGCTATTCCCATGCTCGACATAGAGTATGAGAAGATTGAGGCAGGTATACGTCGTATCTTCGCTCGCAAGGGTGAGGAGGTTATCGAGAAGAACCTTGCAGCTGTTCGTGCCGGTTATGAAAACTCTATCAAGAAGTAATAGCATGGATAGACCATTAGACAAGCAGACCGTTGACAACATCTGTATTGCCAACGGACTACGCAACGCCAAGGAGCTTGGCGCGGCATCTATCCGTCAGTTTGTGAGCGTCGTTAAGGACATCGAGGCCAAGATGGGTGTGGAGTACATCCGCATGGAGATTGGCGAGCCTGGTCTACCTGCCGAGCAGATAGGCATCGAGGCGGAGCACGAGGCATTGCTCGCTGGCGTAGGCTCGAAGTACCCCATCATCACAGGTATCGAGCCCTTGACCAAGGAGGCATCGCGCTTCATCAAGGCATTCATCAACCTCGACATCCCTCCCGTGTGCATCGTGCCTACGGTGGGTTCTATGCAGGGTGCCTTCGCTACGTTTACAGCACTCTCGAAGATGCGTGACGATCGCGACACTATCCTCTTTATCGACCCAGGTTTCCCCGTTCAGAAGCTTCAGTGTAAGGTTCAGGGCATCCGCGTTGAGTCGTTCGACGTTATCGACTACCGCGGCAAGGCTCTCGAGGCAAAACTCGAGGAGGTGCTCTCATCAGGTCGCATCAGTGGCATGATATACTCTAACCCCAACAACCCCACATGGATGTGCCTCAACGAGGAGGAGTTGGAGATTATCGGTCGCATGGCAACGAAGTATGATGTAGTGGTTATCGAGGACTTGGCATACCTCAACATGGACTTCCGCGAGGATCGCTCGAAGCCATTTGAGGCACCCTATCAGCCCTCTGTTGCGCGCTATACCAACAACTGCTTGCACCTGCTTTCGGCATCAAAGATGTTCTCTTACGCAGGTCAGCGTGTTGCCATCGTAGCCATCAACCCCGCATTGGCAGACCGCTGCTTCGAGGGCTTTGCGAAGCTCTTTGGTGGCGATGGTCAGTTCCGCCGCTGCTTCATCTTTAACATCCTTTACGCTCTATCTTCGGGTGTTCCTCACTCAACACAGTACGCCTTGGCGGCTATGTTCCGTGCTGCATCCGACGGCAAGCTCAACTATGTAGAGCGCACACGCGAGTATGCACGCCGCGCACAGAAGGTTAAGGAGATTATGATTAAGAACGGCTTCCATATCGTCTACGACAAGGACTGCGACCAGGAGGTATCGGATGGCTTCTTCTTCACGTTTGGCTATAAAGATATGACTGGTGAGCAGCTTATCAACAAGCTTATCTACTATGGTATCTCGGCTATCACGCTCGCACCCACAGGCAGCTCACGTCAGGGCTTGCGCGGTTGCGTGTCGATGATTTCGGACTATCAGTACGACGAGCTCGATAAGCGTCTCCGACTCTTTAGCCAGGACTATTAGGCTTTAGCGTGTCATGCTGAACATAAGTGAAGCATCTCGAGGTCTACGAGACGATTGAGCGTCGTGCTACCCGCGAGATTCTTCGTTTCACTCATGAATGACAACGAAAACAATTCAAATTATTTAAGAACATACCATAGGGCTGCCCCGCTATAGGACAGCCCTTTTCAAAGAATAGTGCGTATGAATTTAGTAAGTGCGGCTGAAGCCGTCAAGCTTATCAAGTCGGGCGACTCGGTATACATCCAGGGCTCGACATCTATCCCCGAGGTATTGGTGCAGGCAATGACCGACCGCGCACCCGAGCTTCGTGGCGTAAAGGTATATACAGCATTCGCTATCGGTCGCTTCGATGCCCCCTATGCAAAGGCGGAGCTCCGCGACTCGTTCGAGCCATTGAGCTTCTTCGTGGCTAACAACTTGCGCAATGCCATCAACTCGGGCGTGGCACAGACCATCCCCGCATTCTTGGGCGAGATTCCCTTCTTGTTCCGCTCGGGTCAGGTGCCCCTCGATGTTACGTTGTTGAACGTCTCGGAGCCTGACGAGGAGGGCTACTGCTCGTATGGCGTCTCTGCCGACCTCGCATTCTCGGCTGCCGAGTGCTCAAAGGTCATCATTGCGCAGGTGAATAAGTATATGCCTCGCACCTTTGGTGACCCCGTAATCCATGTCTCGAAAATTGACGCTATGGTGCGCGGTGACGAGCCCCTTGTTGAGGTTCCTACTGTTGTGCCCAACGATGTGGAGCGCGCTATCGGCAACTACATCGCGGGCGAGATTCCCGACGGTGCAACACTCCAAATTGGTGTAGGTGGTATTCCTAATGCTGTGCTCGACGCATTGCAGGGTCACAAGCACCTCGGTCTCCACACCGAGGCTATGACCGACGGCGTTGTGCCCCTTATCCAGAAGGGCATCATCGACAACTCTTTGAAGAAGATATATCCTGGCAAGTCTGTAGCATGCCTCTGCCTCGGTAGCCAGCGCTTGTACGACTACTTGGATGGCAACCGCGACGTTGTTATTCGCGACGTGGCATGGACAAACGACCCCCAGAACATACGCCAAAACCCCAAGGTTATGGCTGTGAACTCGGCTATCGAGATTGACCTTACGGGTCAGATATGCGCCGACTCTATTGGTGAGCGCATCTTCTCGGGCGTTGGTGGTCAGCACGACTTTATGTATGGTGGCGCATTGTCGGAGGGTGGCAAGTGCTTCATCGCACTTCCCTCAATCACCTCGAAGGGTCAGTCGAAGATTGTTCCCACGCTCACCAAGGGTGCGGGTGTCGTTACTACACGCTTCCAGGCGCAGTATATCGCTACGGAGCATGGTATCGTCTACTTGCGTAACAAGTCGTTGGCACAGCGCGCGAAGTTGCTCATCTCTATCGCCGACCCATCTGTTCGCGAGGATTTGGAGCGCGCAGCAGTTGAGCGCTTCGGCATCGGCTTCCTCCGCGCATAATTTCTTATGATAAGTGGTCATCTGCGACCTCTCAAACCAAAGAGCGAATGGGAATACATAAATATCCCATCCGCTCTTTCTCTTTCTTATCGAGGCCACATCTAACCCCTTCTAACAATAAATTGGGGTTGTATGGCTTGTAGCTCGTTAGTCTACTTCTACTCGTCAAATTCGATAACTATACCCTTCGCCCTAACAGTACGCTTGGTCAAGACAACAAAAGACTGAATATCCTCCTTGAGCGTAACATTTATCAACGCCTGCGAGCCTGTGAGGTTAGCCACCTCTGCCAACTCTGCTACGGCATTACCACGCAACGCCTTCTCGCTCAAGCCACCAAAGCCAAAGACATAGGTTGCAGATACCTCTGCCTCTACACCCTTTACGATGTGGTAGTTGTTATCCTGCAACACCACATTTGTCTGGTTGAGGTTCATGTTTGATGTTAGGTAAGACGACACACCGCAACCTGTAAGCAATGTTGCCAAAACAACAACTGCCATACACGCAAAAAATTTCTTCATAATATTAGTTATTAAAGGTTTATATATGAGTTTGTTTACACAAAATTATATAAACTTTGTCTAATATCCAAACAATTCGCAGAAATTCTGATGGGGGGGGGTAAATCGCTCTATATCAACGATATACGATTAGTGACCAAACAACATTTCACGTTCCATGCGCTTTAGTTTGCGCACCTGGATGATAAGGAGTGTTGTGGCTACAAGCACCGAAGCCGAGTCGGCAATGGGCATCGACATCCACGCGCCCACAGCACCAAACTTGGGCGTAAGGGTGAGCAAGAGCGGAAGCAGGAACAACAGCTGGCGCGTTGCCGAAAGGAGCATAGCCATGGGTGCACGACCGATATACTGGAAGAAACCGCCCGCGACAATCTGGAAACCCACCAACGGGAACATAATCATTGCGATGCTCAAGCCCTGCTCCACAACATCAATCATCGCCTTATCTGCCGCGCTATTGCCACCCTCGACGAAGAGGGCTGCAACATACTCTGGGAAGAGCATGCCGATGGCAAAGGCGAAGGTTGTGACACATGTCGCACATATAGCGGTATATTTAAGCGTCTTGAGCACACGGCCATACTGCTTTGCGCCGTAGTTATAGCCCACGATGGGCTGCATGCCCTGGTTGAAGCCATTGGCGACCATAATAAAGAGCAAAATAACGCGGTTCATGATGCCGTATGCGCCGACATAGACATCACCCACATTGCCGTCAAAGCTTGCGGCTTGGATGACATCGTCTACGCCCGTGCCGCCATACTGCAGAAGCACCGTATTCATAAATCGTGTTACGAGCGAGGCGCATACATTAAGGATGAAGGGCGCCATGCCGATAGAGACGATGTTGATGATGATGCTACGCTTGAAGCGGAAGCTCGAGCGCTTGAAGCGCAAGAAGCTACTCTTGGAGGTGTAGTGGTGTATCTGTATAAGTAGGCAGATAACCTGCGAGATGACTGTTGCGAATGCCGAGCCCTGCACGCCCCAGCCGAAGCCGAAGATAAACAAGGGGTTGAGGATGGTACATATCACCATCGAGAGTATCATAATGAACATCGCCTTGCGTGGATAGCCCGAGGCACGCAACTGCTCATTAAGACCGAGGTAGAGGTGTGTGATGATGTTACCAAACATAATCACGCGCATAAACTCACGCGCATACTGCAATGTCTCTTCACCAGCCTCACCACCCGAGAAGAATACAAGGATGGGGTCGAGGAAGAGGAGGAATATGAGCATTATAGATATACCGAGCACCATATTTAGCATCACGGCATTGCCGAGTATCTGCTCCGCAGCACGCTTGTTACCCTCGCCAAGGCGGATAGATATGCGTGCAGCAGCACCCACGCCCACCATGGCACCAAAGGCTGCCGAGATGTTCATTATCGGCAGTGTGATAGCCATGCCCGAGATGGCAAAGCCTCCCACGCCGTGACCGATGAAGATGCTGTCTATAATGTGGTACAACGACGACGATGCCATGGCAATGATTGCGGGGATGGCATATCGCGCCAAGAGCTTGCCGAGCGAGTCGGTACCGAGCGAAACGGTGTTATTCTGTACTGATGACATCTATTCTCTATTTATATGTGGCGGTAGCAACAACCACACTACTTTCAATTATCTTGGTTTCAACCACTATGCCCTCTATGTCGCGCACATCGGCTGTGAGGGTCATACTCTGGGTGTCGCACGCCGTAATGCGCATATCCTCAATAAGGTCAACCTCGCGCTTGCCATATAGTTTGTATATCGCCTCCTTGGCTGCCCACACGCGCGCTGCCCAATCCTTGTCGCTCGACAGCGCCACCTCCGCAGCACTCATATAACGCGATGCGACGCGCTCGAAGTTGCGGTCGATGGCCTCAATATCCACACCCACAGGCTCGTCGGCAATGGCTACGGCGACCATACCGCCACCATGCGACACGCTAATATAGGTGTCGGGTCTATCCACCACGGGGGCACCCACCTCGTTATAATCTATGACCACCGCGCGACCAAGCTCACTGCGCACAATGCGGCGCCATGCGAGGTGCTCCCTGCGGCGACTATCGTTCTGAAAGCGCGATGCCGATGCTACGTCGGCTGCCGTAATGAGCGTATCGCAACAGAGGTATACGGGGGGAACTGCCTCGACAACAAGCCTAACCATTGACATCGACCTTAATCTTATCTACGCGGCGACCATCCATCGTTGCGATGAAGAACTTAACACCATGTGCCTCGAGCTCATCACCTCTGCGAGGCAGGTCGCGCTTAAGCTCCATCATCAAGCCCGCAAGTGTCTCGGCATGACCCTCGACATCCTGGAAGCTATCCTCGTCGAAGTCTATGACGCGCAAGAACTCGCCTATGTGTATCTTTGCATCGAAGATGTAGCTTCGCTCGCCAATCTTCTCGTAGAGCTTATCCTCATCCTCGTCACTCTCATCCGTAATCTCGCCCACAACCTCCTCGAGAATATCCTCCAACGACACAAGACCCTGCGTTGCGCCATACTCATCCACAACAATGGCGATGTGAATCTTATTCTTCTGAAACTCTTTGAGCAAGTCGTCAATCATCATGTGCTCGGGCACGAAGTAGGGCTTGCGCAAGAGCTTCTGCCACTCGAATGTCGCACTCTCGGCAATGTAAGGAAGCAGGTCCTTGACATAGAGCACACCACGCACATCATCAAGGTCATCACCATAGACCGGTATGCGCGAATAGCCCGTCTCGACAATCACCTTGCGCACCTCGTCATAGTCGGCATCGTACTCCAAGCCCGTAATATCAACTCGCGAGTGCATGATCTCCACGACCTCGGTCTGTCCGAAGCTTACGATGCCCGAGAGCATCTTCTGCTGCTCCTCCGAGCCCGTCTCGGCAATGTCCACAGCATCGGCAAGCTCCTCGATAGATATTTCGGCATTCTTCGACGCAAAGCGACTCACGCGACTCGATGTGCGGATAAGGATAAACGCCAGAGGATAGACCAACCAACGCAAGAACTTCAGGGGTGAAGAGAGCAACTGCGACACCTTAACGGGATTTGTCTGCGAGAGCACTTTGGGCACAATCTCACCAAAGAGCAAGAGCACAAAGGTTATGACAATGGTGTTGAATATGAACTCCCACACGCCATCGAACACGAATATCTCGTTGACGAGCTGCGTGGCGATGATAACAAGGCAGATGTTGACCATGTTGTTGGTCACAAGTATCGTAGCCAACAACCTATCGGGGTCTGACAACAGCTCAAGGACACGACGTGAGGCTACGCTATTCTTACCCTCCAACTCGTCTATGTCGTTGTGGGTGAGCGAGAAGAATGCTACCTCCGAGCCCGAAGCCATTGCCGAACAGAGTATGAGCACCACGGCAATGATGGCGTACAACACCACATTGCCGAAGTCGATATTACCGTTCAGAGCTATAGCTGCAACATCCGCAGCCCCCTTTGCCACTGCACCAGCACATGGCTGCGCCACAGTCATAGCAACAGAGTCTGCACCATGAAGCAGAGGGTCTGCAGTTGTCAGAATATTAAACATCTCTACAGTGTGTTACTTATTGAAAAAGCATGCCGTTACCCTCCTCCGCTGCAGGGCTCTCCTCGCGGACTGCGCTCTGCTGCTGGTAGTTAACACGCTGCTGCGACTCGCTCTCCACCTCGAACTCCGAGCGTAGGCGCACATACGCAGGCTCGCGCTTCTGCGCCAACACCGCACGATACTTATCCCTCTGTGGCGTGATAGTCACATTCTCGCGGGGCTGGGGTATAGGCTTAACAACGGGCTTCTCTTCCACAGGCGTTGTAGGCTTAACGACACTGTTTCCCGCGATTGTCTCGGGGGTAAAGGGGTCGTCAATAACAGTGGTATATTGAGGCTCGATGTTGAGCTTCGTGCCATCCGTAAAGCGCGTAGCAACAACCACCAACTCCAACTCGTCATCCTCCAGCGATGGCTTTTGGCTTGCACCCCAGATGATGTCGGCAGCGTGGATATTGCCATTCTCATCGGTGTAGCTCGCATGCTTTTGGATGTAGTCCATAGCGAGGGTAATATCGTCCTGCGTGATGGTGTCGATGTCGCGCACGGCGAAGTTAAGCAAAATCTCCTTTGCGCCACTGATGTTGTTGTCGTCGAGCAACGACGATGTGAGCGCCGCTTCGGCAACCTCCAAGGCGCGATTTTCGCCCGTAGCCTTAACCATAGACATGTGAGCGCGACCGCTGTTACGCATAACCTTGTTGACATCGGCAAAGTCGACACGCACCAATGCCACCTCAACCGTGATAAGCTCGGCGATGCCTTTTGTTGCCATGCCCAAGACATCATCTGCCTTGCCGAAGGCCTCCTTAAGTGGCAACTTGCCATAGAGCGCACGCAAGCGCTCATTGTCGATGACAAGCAACGAGTCAACCCACTGGTTAAGCTCGCCAACACCCTCCACAGCACTTGTGTAGCGACCAGGACCCTCCATGCGGAAAGGCATGGTCACAACAGCCACGGTGAGGATGCCGAGCTCGTGAGCGAGCTTCGCGATGACGGGAGAAGCACCCGTACCCGTACCACCACCCATACCCGCGGCGATGAAGAGCATCTTCACACCCGAGGTCTCGAGCAGGCTGCGCAACTGCTCCTCACTCTCGATGGCGAGCTCACGACCACGCTTGGGGTCGTTACCCGCACCAAGACCGGGACCCATCTGCACCTTGTTCTTCACCTCGCAGTTATTGAGAGCCTTCTCATCGGTGTTACACACAACGAAGTTCACACCCGTGATACCCATTTTGTGCATGTGGTTTACGGCATTACCACCCGCACCACCAACACCGATAACCATGATGTTCGACTCTGAGTCGAGCTCTATATTCGATATGTTATCACCAGCGATGGCCTGAACCAAGTCATCGTTAAAGTTTGTCATGTTATCCATCTTTGCAATCTCTTCAATCAAAATTCACTCTTATAACTAAAACTCCGCTTCGTCACCACCCATAAACGAGTTGCCAAGTTGAGTAAACCACCTCTTTAATTTGCCTCCGTTCTTATTTGTTTCAGGCTCCTCATCCCAAGACACTTCCTCCTCGACATCTATAGACTCGGGAGCAATGGGAGGCACTGTTGTTTGTGCTACAGCGGGCTTCTCCTCTTCCTCTGCGCGCTTCTGCACAGGAGGCGTCTGCACCTCGGGCTTGGGCTGTGGCTGTGGCTTGAGCTGCACACCAATGGTTTTGGGAGCATCCGCCACGGCACATGCGCCACACTGCGAGCCATAGATGAGCAATGATGCCACCGTAGCGTAGGCTGGTGTGTCGATGAAGTCAGTCATGTTATCTGTAAAACCATACTCGGGGTATACCGAGCGTACCTCGTCGATGCCCAACTCACGCGAAAAGAGCGTCTCGATGTTCTGCATAGCTGCGCCACCACCCGTAATGAGCAACACGGGCGAGAACTTCGGTCCACAATTAGCCTCCTTAATCTCGCGACGCACCCACTCGGCAATCTCCTTCAAGCGCGCCTCGATGATTGTTGCGAGGTTGCGACGAAGGATGCTCTTGGGCACACCACGGCGTGCCGACTGAAAGACAATCTTATCGTCTGTCGCAAGGTCGGTGACTGCCGAGCCATAGCGACGCTTGAGGTTTTCAACATAGTTCGCGGGTATGCCGTATGTGCGAATGTCGTTATTGATGGCATCGACACCGATAGGAATAGCCGCGATATGGCGCACCTTGCCACGCATAAGCACCGACACATCCGTAACACCGCCACCAAGGTCGATAATCACAACACCCTCCTCGACATCCTCGTCTGTGGCTACAGCAAGGTGCGAGATAAGCGCATTGGGCACAAACTTCTTAACCTTGATGCCCTGCTTCATGAGACACTGGTTCAAACGGTCGCGCATAGAGCGATCCGAGAGGATGAAGTTGTATGTAGCCGAGAGCACATGTCCGTATGCTCCGAGAGGCTCATCCACAACCTTGTCGTCGATGGTGTAGCGCATAGCCTCCATCGAGATAATCTCCTCGCGGTCGTCGGGCAGCTTGACGCTGCGCATACGACGGTCGAGGTCCTCAATGTCGCGCTCGGTGATTTGGTTGCTGCCATTGCCGAGCTCATCCTGAACATAGACATAGTCCGACACCTGGACACAACGCACAAAGTCACCCGAGAGACCTGCGTATGCCTCCGTAATCTTTATGTTTAGCTCACTCTCAATACGCTCCTTGGCACACCTTATAGCACGCCCTGCACTCTCACCATTATCGACGCGTCCAGCATCGATGCCAGAGATGGGCTCCGACACTATGCCCTGGATATTTACGCGGCCATCATCCTCAATTGTGCCCACGGCAATAACCACATTAGACGAACCCACGTCAATAGCTACAATCTGTCTCTCTTTCATTGTTGTATCCTGTTTTATTCTATATTTCATCTTTTAGCGGCACACAACCTGACCCTCGTAGCGCAGGCTTATGTGCGAATATTTGTCCCAACCCAACTTGTCGAGACCCTTGTTGTAGAAGCGGTACAAGTCCGCCAACTTGCCATCCAGCTCCGTGACCATGCCCAAGTCGACAACAAAACGACCCGAGCGGGGTACAAAACGGAGCTCCATGCGCTCGGCATCACCGCCATCGAGCATAATCTGCACTATCTCGGCTTGCCAGAATTTACTATTGTTGACACCCTTGAGGAAGCCGAGCAACGCCTCGAAGTCGTCACCCGCGCTCTCTACCAAGTGCTGCTTCATGCGCGCCTCCTGCTGCTGGCGACCAAGCTCCGCAATAGCAGCCTCTATCTCGCGCTTTTTTGCCGTGTGCCTCTCGCGTGCCGACACCTTGCGGCGCTCATAATCCTCGAAAAGGATTTTATACTCCTCCTTCGACATGAACATGCCCTTGCGCACACGGTCATTTATCACCTGTCGCAACTCGCTGTCGTTGGTATCGAGCTGGCGATAGTAGGGCAACTTTGCAGCCTCGAGGCTCTCGATGTGCTCCTCGAGCGAAGCAATGGAGTCTCGCACCACCTGTGCCGCATAACCCGTATATTCGGAACTAAAGAGGGGTTTATACCCTCCTGTTATTACTGGCACAGCCGCTGTGCGGTCCTCGACGATGGGCAACAAGAAACCATCCTCGGTGATGTACATATCGTAGCCGTCGATGCGCAACCTTGCGATAGGCGTGCGCAACTCGACATCCACTATAACACTACCCTCGTAGTTGACAAAGGCGTTGGCACTCGCCACAGCGCTATGCGACAGCGTGGTGCGCTCTATAGCACCCACCTCGACGCTCTCGACCTTCATGCTTTCGGCATAGAGACCATGCTCCCTAATCCAGTGGTTTATGCTCTCTACATCTGCCAAGGGACAAGCTCCGCCGCCCGAGACGTTGACATCGAGGCTATGAACAAACTGCGCGGAGCTGTGCTCGTGCTTAAGCACTGCCGCCAACACCACAACAGCGAGGATGGTTGCCAATAGCGCGCCATATCCCATCCACCTCATAACCTTATGTCCCATCTCACCCTTCATACTACATCTTTTGCTTCAACACCTCGTATATGTCGCCACACATAGCGTCGATATTTCCCGCGCCAAAGGTCACCACAATGTCTGTATCCATGGTGCGGAGCGTCGCAGCCAAAGCCTCGCGCTCCACAAGCTGCCACTTAACGCTCAAGTTGCGACCTATCATCTCGGAGCATACGCCCTCGATGGGGAGCTCACGCGCAGGATATATGGGCACCATAACAACCTCGTCGCATAGCGACAACACCTCCGAGAACTCCGCAGCGAAGTCGCGCGTGCGGGTGTAGAGGTGGGGCTGGAAGATTGCCAAGAGCTTTCGACCAGGGAAGATGCCGCGCAACGACTCTATCGTAGCACGCAACTCCTCGGGGTGGTGGGCATAATCGTCAATATATACCTGCTTGGGGGTGTTTATATATACCTCCATGCGGCGCTTAACGCCCTCGAAGCTTCGCAGAGCCTCGCGCACTGCATCACCATCAAACGTTTTGCCCTCAATCTTTGCGGCACACCACAACATAGCCACCGCAGCCACCGAGTTCTCGATGTGCACCTTGCCCAAGATGCCGAGCGTGCAACCCTCGATGCGACCATCT
>JAGBTW010000156.1 GCA_017631135.1 Alistipes sp. | reverse complement strand
GCACCCTGCGTGTTGCGCAAGAAGAGTATACTCGGCAAGCTTAAGTGCCACAAGGAACGACTTTTGTTGCCCCTGCGAGCCATATTTGCGCAACGGGTGTTCACCGATGCTAAACAACACATCGTCGCGATGGATGCCCGACGTAGTATGCTCATTCACAAAGTCTTTCTGACGCGAAGCAAGCAACAACTCCGCCAAGGATACACTCTGCAACTCGGAGCGATACTCGAGCGTCGTAGCCTCGCGCTGCTCCGAAAGCAGTGCATAGAACTCCTCAACAAGGGGTGTGAGTGCCGCGACAACCTCTGTGCGCTTGTTGAATATAACCTCTGCCGAAGCCGAAAGCATTGCATCGTAAATGAGCAACATATCCTCCGCAGGCGAGGTCTTGAGCAGTTTGTTGCGCTCTTGCAGTGCGGCGTTATAGCGCATAAGTGCAGCGAGATAGGTGCGGTCAATCTGCGAGATAAAGCGATTGAGATACCTACGACGCTCCTCTGCCGAGTCGCTGATAAGCGCAGTGTCGGCGGGCGAGACAACGACAATGGGAATGTTGCCCACATGCTCCGAGAGGCGGTCATACTCCTTGCCATTGCGCTTGAGGGTCTTGCCCCCGCGACGCGTATATCCACACACCACTTGGTCGGGGCGACCGTCGTCACGCGTGAAGCGTCCATCGATTAAAAAGCCATCCTCACCGTGGCGCACGCTCTGCGAGTCGGAGAGCGCATGCATCGATTTAGCCATCGAGAGGTAGTGCACAGCATCGAGGATGTTGGTCTTGCCAGCGCCATTATCTCCTACGAAGCAGTTTATGCCCTCCGAGAGCGACAACTCCTCGCTCTCTATGTTCTTGAAATTTATTATCGAAAGTCTATCAAGCCTCATGTGCAACGTACTTTTCGACAAAGATACTCAATTTTTATCAAAAAATTATAGTCAACACTATGAAATTAAAACTTTTTGTGTACTTTTGTAGATTGAATTGAGAAATTGTAAATTCTAAAAAATAAAAACTACTTATGACAAAGAA
Organism: Alistipes sp.; assembly: GCA_017631135.1. Taxonomy (GTDB): domain Bacteria; phylum Bacteroidota; class Bacteroidia; order Bacteroidales; family Rikenellaceae; genus Alistipes. Next base: position 1,474 of record JAGBTW010000156.1, on the reverse strand, counting down.
AGTACAGACACCCGAGACCGACATTTTGATTGAGAGCACGGGTAAGGTAGAGTCGTTCTTCGACAAGTTTGGCAACAAGGTCATGTGGGTCCTTGTAGCGGTTACTGTTATTGCTGTTGGCATCTTCGTTTGGAACAACATCGCACAGCAGAAGAGCCAGGCTAAGGAGCAGGAGGCACAGATTAAGTTCTTCGAGGTGCTCAACAACTCTGGCGTTACTAACGCAACAGCAGAGAGCTTCAGCGTAGACTACGCTACAACAGCAGAGGCTTACCTCGCAGTAGCAAAGCAGTACGAGGATACTGCAGCTGGTAACACAAGCTACTTCATGGCTGCTTCAGCATTCCTTCACGCTAACGACCTTGCTAACGCAGAGGCTGCAATCGCAAAGTTCGAGAACATCGAGGGCAACTACGGCAAGCACATCAACGCTATGGCACTCACACTCAAGGGCGACATCGCTGTAGAGAAGAAGGACTACCAGACAGCTGCTGCACGCTTCGAGGAGGCTCTCGCAGCAAGCAACAACGCCGACATCTACGGTGCTAACGCTGCAAAGCTTTGCTTGGTATACGAGGCTATGGGTGACGACGCAAAGGCACAGAAGACCTACAAGGCAGCTGCTGCAAAGTACCCCACTCTCGCTGGCAAGTTCGCAAAGTACATCAAGGAGTAACACACCTCAAACATCGTTGCTATGACCAATAAGCCCGCTCGCATAATGAAATTTGGAGTGTTGGTAACCAAGGAGTTCGCCGAGTTCGTAGATGCTAATCTACCCCACTTGTGCGACGAGCTGACACGTCTCGGTTGCCACCCCGAAAACATTGTCATCAAGAGCGTGCCTACGATGTACGACCTGCTCATTGGCATCCAGCTCTTCGCGGAGTGCACCGATGTTGATGGCGTGGTGATACTCGCGCCCAACAACCGCGTGACAGGTCACCTCGCACTCATGAATGGCATTGTTGGCCTTCAGGTGCAGTGGAACATGGTCGTGGAGATTGGCGGCGCAGAGTGCGCACAGCACATCGTAGAGATGATTGAGTTTCAGAACGAAATGGAGGAGAATGCCGAGGTACACAAGAGCCGACGCAACTTCTGTTAGCAACGAGAGGTGATACCCTTTCACTTAAATCCCTGCGGAATACCGCGGGGATTTTTTTGTTCCGGGAGCGAAGATTTAAGAGAATTTCTCACCCTCAAAAAAAAGTGTTGCTAATTTCTCATTACTGATTTTTTTTACTACCTTTGTGCGTTATGGATGCGCGATTTATATACAACGACATAGAGTTAGCCTACACCATTGAGGGTGAGGGCGATACAATCGTATTACTACACGGCTGGGGCTGCGACCACACCATTTGGAGAGACACTGCCGAGGAGCTAAAACACCACTTCAAGGTCATAGCCGTAGATTTTGCTGGTTTCGGACAGAGCAACGAGCCCCGCGAGGTGTGGGGCGTAGAGGAGT
>JAGBTW010000155.1 GCA_017631135.1 Alistipes sp. | reverse complement strand
GTGTTCTATGTCGCTACAGATGCCCATGTCGATAAGACACATGATAATCTCACCGTGTTTAACGACGCGTTGAGGAGCGACACAGAGACAGCCTTTGCAGTGATGCTTGGCGATTGCTGCGATGTGCGTGATAACCTCCCAAGATACCTCAATGCCCTCTCCTATGACCCCGAGAGACATGCGTGTGACCCCCGCATATTCCATGTGCTGGGAAACCATGATATATTCTTTAATGGCTGGGAAGAGTTCAAGAGACTTGTCGGCGCTTCGGTCTATTGGTTCGAGGTGGCGTTTGATGGCGGTAAGGACCTCTATATAACTCTTGATACAGCAACGGGAACGCTTGGACTCAAGCAAACAGAGTGGCTAAAAACCTTTTTGGCGAACAATAGGAGCCTATATCGCCACTGCGTGATACTCACCCACACAAACTTTTTCTATACTGATAACTCACAGGCGGGCTCGGGAAACATGCCAATGGAGGAGTGCCTCTCGCTTATCGATCTCTTCAGTAGACACAACGTGTCGCTCGTTCTTCAGGGCCACGACCACTACCGCGAGGAGCTCCTCTACAACGGTGTTAATTACACGGTAGTTGGCGCTATATTAGACGAAATATCTGCTCCCGAATATCTGCGAGTCACGGTCACCTCCCAAGGCCTGCACCTCGATTGGCACAATATATAGAAACAGCCTAATAAGGTGAACAAAAAGAGGCTGAATAAAAAGTGTATTTTGTCGTTACGCTCGCGCTTAAAATCCTCATTTACACCAAGTAAACTGCGGTTTTTCGCGCTTCGCAAGCCTAAAACTACATCTTTTTATTCAACCTCATAAACAAAGGAGACGATTGGGTCGTCTCCTTTTTGTTGTATGGGGTAAATAGGATTACCAGAGTGATACCTCCTCGCCAGTGAGGGGGTCAACTGCGAAGGGCTCGCAGAAGTTGCCATCCTCGCCTACCCATGTGGTGTAGATGAAGGTTGCCTCTGATGAGCCGTAGGGGAAGAAGATGTAAGGTGCATCACGCTCCTCGCTGTGGTATACCTCCTCGAGGTAGTTATCACCATCTGTGTCCTCCCACTCTACCCACTCGCGGATGTAGATGCCTGACTCCTGCCACTCGAAGCTCTTACCCTGCTCGCTCATGCCACCAGTGTCGCAGCATGTCATAATCTCGGCGATAAGCTTCTCTACGGTGTCGACATTTGTGCCAAGCTCCTCGTTGATGAGGTTGTCACGGACTATAGCTGCAGTGTAGACCTTGGTGTGAGGTGCGGGCAAGCATGACCAGCTGAATGACATGAAGAGGTGGGGGTTGTCTTCAATAGAGAGTATAGTTACTGTAGGCTTGCTTGCTGCCCACTGTGCCTCGGTGCTGTAAATAACGTTGCCGATGTTTGCGATAGGCTTGAAGTAGCATGATGCAGCCTCAGAGCATACGCCCTGAGCGTCTACTGCCATAGCAACAACAACATACTCAACATCCATGTCAAGACCGTTCAATGCGATGCAACCGTCAACGAGTGCATAGTGGCTGTCGGTAGTCTTGTAAACGTCTGAAGAGCTCATGTTCATGATGATGTACTCGCCAGCCTTCTTTACTGTGCCACCATACTTATCCTTCCAGATAGCATCGCTTGTCTTGCATACGATATATGCGAAGCTCTCTGCGCCCTCGGCATTGAGGCGGATAAGGGTGTTGTCAATCTTGTAGTCAACAAGCTCTGCAGTGAGTACGATATCGTTGTAAGCGATCTCCTTAGTTGTGTACTGCTGCTTGAAGGGCTTACCAATCTTACCCTCTGCATCTACTGCTACGGCGAAGAATGTGAGCTCTGTGCCGGGCTGAACGCCTTCGTAGCGAGCAACAACAGCCTCGTTAGACTTCACCATTGTGCCCTCCTCAAGGAGCATGTCGATAACGTAGTTGTCATCGGGGTATGCCGATGCCATGTATGAAGGCATAGCGTTGTAGAACATCATGATATGGGGCTCCTCGGTGTTGAGTGTCATCTCGATGTAGTTGTATGCGATTGTAGGCTCGCCAACGATGCTAACCTCCATCTCGCCATCGCGAGTGTAGTCGCTTGTAGAGAATGCCCAAGAGATAACATTGTCGGTGAGGTATACGCCATTTGCGTTCTCGGCGATGTACCATGCTACATACTCTGTGCCATACTCCAAACCTGCAGAGTTGGGGTCGAAGAGCTCGAGGAACGAGCCAGTGTAGTCCATGTTAGTCTCTGTTGCGCCGAGGTAGTCGGGGCGCTCTGTGTAGTACTCTGCCAAGGCTGCAGCGTCGAACTCCGAAGCCAAAGTGTAGCCGAGGCGGTAGTTTGCAGAGCTCTCGGTCTTGAAGGTGATGTTTGCATCGAAGAACGATGTTGAGTTAACCTTGAAGCTTACAGAACTGTGTGTGTATGCGTCGGTGAAGATCTCATTCTCGAGAATGTACATGTCGCCCTCTGCGCTTGTACGAGGTACAGCGTACCAGAACAAGTACTCTGTGCCCACCTTAACGCCTGAAGAACGCATTGTCTTGTAAGTGATGTATGCCGATGTAGTCTCGTTGAATTGGAGCTGTTGTACCTGTGTTGACTCGCCACCTGCAAGTACCTTCTCGCAGTTGGTGATGATGTTTGCGGCGTTGTAGCTGCTTGAAGGAACAAGACCACAGAGCATGTAGTTTGTGCCGTAGCCAACCTCAACGTATACACCCTCGAGAGTGAAGTAAGTGTTTGCGGGGCTTGTTGAGACCTTGATGCTTGCGATAGCCGATGAGCCGTTGTTGAACACAACCATGAGCTTTGCTATGCCGCTCTGAACAGCTGCGCCAGCGATGATGTCCTCGTGTGTAGGAGCGTAGAAGTTGAGACGAATGTAGTCATTCTTTGCGTCGTACACTGCGTCGCACTCCCAACCCTTGGGCATTGTGGTGATGAAGTCTGCAACATCCTCGATGTCAATAGAGAAGGGACACTCTGCACCATAAGGCACGAATATAGAGTCGTAGGGAAGGATGATGCGACCATTCTGCATGCCCACTTTCATTGTAGAACCATCGTTGAGCGTGAAGATGCAGTAGAGAGGAAGAAGATTTCCCTCTGCATCGGTCTGCCAGTCAGAGTAAACAACCTCGATGTCGTCGAAGAGACTGTCTGCAGCTGACTCCTCATAGCCTGTAGTGATCCATGTGTTGCCACCGTCGAATGATACCTGGATGGTGTTGTCAACAACCTGTGTCTGGGGAACAACGTCTGCTACGGGTACCTTCTGACCATCTACGAGTACGGGCTGTGCCTGACCAAGGCTGTCGTAGTATGCCCAGTAGAGAACGCCATCCACGGTAGTTGTGGTGATTACGTTCGCGGGAACAGTGTCACCCTTGGGGTAGATAGTAATCTTTGTGCCATCAGAGAGGGTAACAATCTTGTTGCCATCCTTGTCAGCCTTAACCTCCTTAACGGTCACAAGACCATTAACGAGCTCGTTGAGAGCGTAGAGCTCTGTCTCAATCATCTCGCGAAGAAGAGCAATCTCCTTCTTGAGGTTCTCGATCTCTTCCCAAATCTTCTGGTCGTCATAGGCTTCGCTACATGACACCATCGATGAAGAGACGATTGCCGCTGTGGTAATGGTAGCCACAACAGCCTTCAAATTCATGAAAAATCGTTTCATAGTGTTATTGTTAAATAGTTGTTTTATATCTCTTTTTTAAGCCCTACTATAGTAGTATATAGTAAGCAAATGTAGAAATAAAATTTTAGATGACCAAATATAGTCATCTATTTTATGCATAATTATGCAGAATAGCTATATTATGCCCCTATTTTTGACCTAAAAGATGGGATTGTAGGTGTTTATAGAGCATCGATAGAAGGAGTGTCACTGCAATGTATATCGCCAAAAGGGGGGTGATGTTAAGCGAGTAGGGGTTTGTGCTATCTACCTCAAAAAGAGTCTTGACCTCGTCGCGTAGGGCTATGTATCGCACTATGGGGTGAATGGCAAAAATGGTCGACGAGAGCGCCCCAAGCCACACGCCACCACGCCAAAGTTTTGCAAGTGCAATGGCTGCTACGATGGCGACGATTGGGCTGAAGTACCATAGCAGAGCGTTGTAGTTCATGAGCGTGAGTACCGCGCCCGAGAGTATAACAATTAGCCACGTTGCCCACCTTCGTGCAAAGAGTGCCGAGAGGTCGTGGCGCGAGACCAAAGCTCCGATAGAAAAAGGCAATATCCATCCTATGCTGTTGTGGCGAACAGCAGCCATGGTCTCCTCGCTACAGAATAGCCATAATATTACGAATATGGCTAAAGCTATGATATTAAGGTATAAGATAAACCTTTTTGAACGACGGTAAATGAATAGGCGGTAGATGATGTATAGTTGGAATATAAGACCAAAAAACCAATATACACCAGGCTGTACCGAGGTGGGAAAAGCGATGTTTCCAATGAGGGCAAGCTGCTGCAAGAGCTTCTCAATGGGAAATATCTTTCCATTGAAGCATGACCATACGACCATGAAAATGAGCATGGGCACCACCATAAGTTTGAACACCTTTAGCCAGTGCTCTTTGATGAATGCCCAAACGGGTAGTTCGCGAGAGTTGCCACACTCATATTTACGCACCAAGCCGTAACCACTCAAAAAGATGAATACCGCAACGCCATACCATCCGAGGAATGACATCACATCGGCCAGTGCCCAAGTGGGGTGTGCGGTGAGGCTGTCTACGAATGTTTGGGTGCGGAGTGTGCTGAACGAGAACTCGTTCTCGGTGGTGGGTAGGGTAAGGTGCAGGAAGTTGTGAAGCATTATGCACAGTATCGCTACACCGCGCATAGCCTGCGACTCACTGCCCGAGATGGGAGTGGGTCGATAGGTTATGGGTGTGCTATGCTGCTTCATGTTTGATATTGGAGTGTGCTATCTGTCGAATGCCTGTGCCTTGAGTGCTATGCCCTCGCCATCGGGTGTTACGAGCACCACGCCAGCCTCCTCGCGTGTTATGTGACCGATGACATCCACAAGACCGAGGCGCATGATGCTCTCCTGCTTGTCGATGGGCACGGTGAAGAGCAACTCGTGGTCCTCGCCGCCATTGAGCGCTGCGATTACGGGGTCTATGTGCATCTCCTCGGCAAGCTCTGTCGTCTGGCGTGCAATAGGTATGCGCTCGAGGTAGATGCGTGCACCGCACTTCGACGAGCGGCATATCTGTCGCAGGTCGCTTGCAAGACCATCCGAAAGGTCAATCATTGATGTGGGTTGTATGCCCTCCTCCTTGAGTGCATCGAGGATGTTGATGCGTGCGCGGGGCTTGAGGTAGCGCTCCAAGAGGTATTCGTGACCCGCAAACTTGGGCTCGGGGTTGTCTATATCCTTCAATACGCGCTTCTCGCGCTCCAAGAGGTGTAGACCCATATATGCTGCACCGAGGTTCGAGGTTATGCAGATGAGGTCGTGCTCCTTTGCTCCCGAGCGATACACAACGTCACTCTTCTTTGCGCGACCCATCGCCGTAATGGTGATTACAAGACCGTTTATCGAGGCTGTGGTGTCGCCACCCACGATGTCCACGCCCAACTCCTTTGCGGCGTGCTCCATGCCCTCGTAGAGCTGGTCGAGTGCCTCGACCGATATTTTTGCCGAAATGCCGAGTGCTACGACCACCTGCTGTGGCTTGGCGTTCATGGCGAGGATGTCGTTCACGCCACGCACTATTACCTTGTAGCCGAGGTGCTTAAGAGGGAAGTAGCTCAAGTCGAAGTCTATGCCCTCGGTCATCATATCTGTTGATAGAAGCATCACCTCGTCGCCGAGGTCAATGACTGCGGCATCGTCACCCGCAGCAGTTAGAGTGCTGTCGTTGCGACGCTGAAGACGAGCTGTCAAACGCTCTATGAGTCCGAACTCTCCTAATGAGGCAATCTCCGTGCTATTCTGTTTCATAATTAAAAATTTTTGCAAAAGTACTTTTTTGATTGGTAAATTGCAAAAAAAACAGTAACTTTGTCCCAAATTTGTTTTTTATAAACATAACTAAATTCAAACTTATAGATATGCTAAATATAATTCTATTTGGAGCACCAGGCTGTGGTAAGGGTACACAGGCAGCACGTTTGGCCGAGCACTACGACTTGTACCACATCTCTACAGGAGAGGTTATTCGTGGTGAAATTCAGCGTGGTACGGAGCTCGGCAAGAGCATGGAGGCCTATATTTCGCGTGGCGAGCTTGCGCCCGACAGCATCGTTGTAGAGATGGTTCGCAACTATATGTCTACCCACGCAGACAAGGGTTGCATCTTTGACGGCTTCCCTCGCACAACTGCTCAGGCGGAGATTTTTGATACTTTACTCGCCGAGATTGGTCGAAAGGTTGATGTTATGATTTACATGGATGTTCCCGAGGAGGAGCTCGTGCGTCGCATATTGTTGCGCGGTAAGGATTCGGGTCGTGCCGATGATGCTTCGGAGGATGTTATTCGCAACCGCATCGAGGTATATCGTCAGCAGACAGCCATCGTAGCGGAGCACTACACCAAGCAGAATAAATATAGCGACATCAATGGTCTTGGTACTATGGACGAGGTGTTTGGTCGCTTGGCAGAGGTTATCGATGCAAAGCGATAGACAAAATTGATAAAATAACCTATTGCGGGCGATGTCGATACAATATATTGACCTCGCCCGCGTTTATTAGAGTATGATAGGAAAGAGAGTAAATCTGTTGTTGCTCGCATTGGCTATGCTTGCGGGTGTGGTTGTCGCCGAGGCAAAGAGCTATGCGGTTAAGGATGTGCCCAATGTGCAGCTCCGCGACCGCACGCGCTTTGTGTCAAACCCAGATGGTATATTGTCGGGTGAGGCTGTTGCACGCCTCGACTCCATCTGCTACTCGCTCAAGGAGCGCGGTATTGCCGAGGTTGTCGTTGTGGTGCTTGACGACATCAAGTCGCGCGATGTGTTTAGCTTCTCGCAAGAGCTGTTTGAGTCGTGGGGTGTTGGTGATAAGGAGCTCGATAACGGACTTGGTATTCTGTTAGTCAAGGATATGCGCGAGGTGCGCTTCCACACAGGCTATGGTCTCGAGGGTGTGCTCACGGATGCTATGTGTGTTCAAATTCAGCAGGACTACATGCTGCCATGGTTCCGCGAGGGAGACTACAGCGCAGGTATGGTTGCGGGTGTTGAGGCTGTCGATGGGTTGCTCACAAGTGGCGAGCTACCGCGTGCCCAGCAGGGTGATGACGAGGAGGCTATGATGATGGCGCTCTTTATCACTTTGTTGTTGGTGGTCTTGCCCATCGTCATACTTGTTCACCTACATCGTGCAAGCACCAAGTGTCCAAGCTGTGGTAAGCATACTTTAAGGGTTGTGGATAAGAGTGTCGTAGAGAAGACCGTTACGCACATCACCATTCACGAGACACTTGTGTGTGATAATTGTGGCACTATGCACACGCGCACTACGCGTCGTAATAATGGTGGCGGTGGCGGCATAATGTTCGTTCCCATGGGCTTCGGTGGTCGTGGTGGCGGCTTCGGCGGAGGCTTCGGCGGAGGCTTTGGTGGTGGCGGCTTCGGCGGAGGCGGTGGTGGCTCACGCTGGTAGGATGTTGAAATGTAAGAAATTGATAATTAAAATGTTATAGATTATGAAAAAGAGTACAATCGTATTGTTGAGCGTAGTCGGTGTGCTACTGCTTTTGGCTGGTGTATGTGTTTCGACATACAACGGCTTGGTAACCAAGGATGAGACAGTGTCGGAGAAGTGGGGTGCTGTGCAGACCGTATATCAGCGTCGTGCGGACCTTATTCCCAACCTTGTAAACACCGTTAAGGGCTATGCCGCTCACGAGTCGTCTACGCTTCAGGAGGTTACCGAGGCGCGCGCCCAGGCTACATCTATCAAGCTCGACCCCACAACAGCTACTCCCGAGCAGATGCAGGCATGGATGGATGCACAGCAGGAGTTGGGTAAGTCGCTCGGTCGTCTTCTTGCTATTGCAGAGAGCTATCCCGAGCTCAAGGCGAGCCAGAACTTCCTCGCTTTGCAGTCGCAGCTCGAGGGCACAGAGAACCGCATCTCTGTTGAGCGTCAGCGCTATAACGAGGCTGTGAAGGAGTATAATGTCTCTGTTCGTCGCTTCCCCAGCAACATCATTGCTTCGATGTTTGGCTTCGACCAGAAGCTTATGTTTGAGGCGCAGGAGGGTGCGGAGGTTGCTCCTGTTGTGCAGTTCTAATAAAATTCGATTAAACTTATAATTAGCAAGAATACTCCTCGGATTATCCGAGGAGTATTCTTTTTAGTCTGTTGTGACTATCGCCGTCTCGTGGGTGAGGGGTGCAATCTTGCGGAGCATTTGTAGCATGCCGCAGTATTTGTCGTTGGCGAGATTTACCGCATGGCTTATCTCCTCTTGCTCCTTCATCGTGTGGCACTCGGCGCGGTAGGTGACCTTGAAGTGTGTGAAGGTACTCTCGGCTACGACTGTGGGTGTCGAGAGTGTGCCCTCGAGCGATAGCTCCATGTTCTTGACTCTCTTTATGCGCTCTTTAAGGAGGCTTGTGAGTGTGTGTGCAAGGCAGTTGAGCGATGCGTAGAGGAGCATCTCTTTGGGATTGAGTGCATCGGTGTTGCGACCATCGGCCATGACGAAATGGTGGTCGGCGGTCATCTGTAGAGTGATTTTCTGTGTCATAGTTATAAAATATTAACGATATATGCTAAAACGGGGCAATAATCGTTCCTATATGTTGTGTGGTTTAGCGAAAATATTGTATCTTTGCGCTATATTATATATATAACTATGCGTAGAAAAATTATATCATTTATTACCCTTGTGGCTATTGCGTCTGTGGCAACAGAGGCTATGGCGCAGCGACCCGATTTCGCCGAGCGCAAGGTGGAGATTGAGGATATGCTCGAGCGTGGTCGCTGGGGCGAGGCGTATGCTGCCCTTGCGGTTTTGGAGCGCGATATTGACCCAATAAAGAGTCGTCACGATTTGGAGTGGCTGGAGTATCAAAAGGTGCGTGCAGCGGTGGAACTCGATGTTACGGATGCCGAGGCGATGATGCATGCATACGTCGAGGAGTATCCCTCGAGCATCTATCGCAACGAGGTGCTCTTTATGCTCGCGGGCTTCTATACCGACAACGGACTGATGGAGGATGGCGAGCGCATCTATGGCGAGGTGGAGTATAAAGACCTCGATGCTCGTGAGCGCGAGCGCTACGACATGCGCGTGGGTTATATTCGCTTCAAGCAGGGTGATTATGCCCAAGCCAAAAGCCACCTGTCGAAGGTGTCAAAGGTGTGTGACTACTATCCCCATGCACTCTACTACATATCTTACATGCAATACTCCGATGGCGCGCTTGATGATGCACGAAAGGGTTTCGAGGAGCTCGCCTCGAGCGATGAGTATCGCGATTTGGCGCCATTCTACCTCTTGCAGATAGAGTATCGCAAGGCAAACTACGACTATGTCATTACAGAGGGTGAGAAGCTCATGGGTCAAACAACGGCGGATACGCGCGACGACCTTGTGCGCATCATTGCCGAGAGCTACTTCATCAAGGGTGACTATGCCCAGGCTGCACGATATATCGCTACCTACTCGCCCGAGAAGATGGAGCGCCAAGAGAACTACATCCTTGGTTACTCGCTCTACCGCATGGCTCGCTATGGTGATGCTGTAGCGCCACTAAAGAGCGTGTGTGGTCCTGCGGATGCTCTAACGCAGAATGCTGCCTACCACCTCGCAGATTGCTATCTCAAGTTGGACAACAAGCGCTCGGCTGCCGATGCCTTTGCCCAGGCTACAAGCGTGGGTGACAAGTATGATGCAGAGATGTCGCGCGAGGCGCTTCTGAATTATGGTCGTCTAAAGTATGAGCTTGGTGGTGGCTTGTTCAACGAGGCTACGGCAGTGCTGCAGCTCTACTTGGAGCGCTATCCCAACTCACCATACGAGGCCGAGGTGAAGCAGTTGCTTATCGCAAGCTACTACAACTCGAAGGACTACGATGCGGCATACGCAGCCATCAAGGAGTATGCAAACCCCGATAACGAGATAAAGGCGGCATTGCAGCGCGTGGCACTCTTCCGCGCTGTCGAGGCCATAGGTAGGGGTGACTGGGCTACTGCCGAGGAGCTCCTTGCCGAGTCCGAGGCGTTGGGCTTGCAGCCTAAATACAACGCGCTTACGCTCTATTGGCAGGGTGAGGTTGCTCTTGCCAAGGGCGATGCGAAACTTGCGCGCGAGAAGTACGAGGCCTATGTGCGTCGTGCACCCAAGAGTGAGGATGAGTACAAATTTGCTCACTACGGCATTGGCTATGCTAACTTCTCGATGGGCGACATGAGTGGTGCTGCCGAAGCTTTTGAGCTCTTCGTGCGCGACTATACCATGCGCGATGACTATCTCTACGACGCACAAAACCGCTTGGGCGATGCGCGCTTCACGTTGCGCGAGTTTAACGAGGCACGCAAGGCCTTCAAGGTCGCTGTGGGCTCTACGTCGGAGTGTCGCCACTATGCGCGCTACCAGTTGGCTATGCTCGAGGGTATCGACAAGCGCGAGGCGAAGAAACTCGAGATGTTGCAGGGTATCATCGCAGATGGCGAGGGTGACTATGTCGACGATGCGTGGTACGAGCTTGGTCGTAGCCACATAGCTGCCGAGCGCTATGCCGAGGGTGCTGCAACATTGCAGGAGTTTGTATCGAAGGATAATGCCTCGCCCTACTATGTGAATGCTATGTCTAACCTCGCCTTGGCATACTACAATCTTGGTCGCAAGAGTGAGGCTATAGCTTGCTACGAGAGGGTTGTGGAGTTCGACCCCCAGTCGGCATCGGCACTCGAGGCTATACGCAGTCTGCGCGATATATATGTCAAGGAGGATAGAATTGATGACTACTTCGCCTATGCCGAGCGCAGTGGCGTTCAGAGTGATATGAGCACTGCGGCGCGCGACTCGTTGACCTTCGCAGCGGCGAAGAGTGCCTACCTTGCTGGCGATATGAGCGAGGCTCGCACGAAGCTCACGAACTATGTAAATAGCTTCGATAAGGGTTATAACCGCACCGAGGCGCTCTTCTATTTGAGCGACTGCCACATGTGTCTCGACGACCGCAATGCAGCGCTGCAGACCATGGATGAGCTCTTGGCGCAGGGTCGCAACCAATATACCGAGCGCGTGCTCGATGTATATGCTCGCATGTCGTTCGATATGGAGCTCTACGACAAGTCGGCAAAGGCGTACCGCTCGTTGTACGATGTTGCGCACGACAAGGATAAGCGTGCCGAGGCATCGGAGGGTTATGTGGATGCTACGTCGCTGGCGGATGATGGCGATGCTATCAAGCTTATGTACGAGGATGTGGCTACAATGGCGGATGCTACGGAGTGGGCAAAGCGCTTTGCTATGCTCGTGATGGCTGATGTGTTACGCAAGGAGGGCGATGCAAAGGCTAACGAGCTCTATGGCAAGCTTGCCGAGAACCCAATGACGGAGGAGGGTGCCGAGGCGTACTACCGCGTTACGGAGGCTTGCTACTTGGCGGGTGACTACGAGGGTGCACAGCAGATGGTGTTCGACATGGGTCAGTGTGGCTCGTCATACTGGCAGGCGAAGATATTTATCCTCTTGGGTGACACTTTCGTCAAGACCGACAACCTGTTCCAGGCGCGTGCTACCTACCAGAGCATCGTCGATGGCTACTCACCCAAGGATGATGGCATCGTGGCAGAGACCAAGGAGCGCATACAGCAGCTTCCCAAGTAGTATAATAACGTGTAATATATAGACTTTATGAAGAGATATAGAGTATTGATTGTCGTTATGGCGATGGTTATGTCGCTTCACTCGCTCTATGCCCAGGAGCATAAGCGCGTCGAGGTGACGAAGAACTATACGCACGAGGCGTCACCCGCAAAGAAGATGGTTGCACCCACGCAGATTAGCGATGCACCCGTCATCGAACCCGAGATTAGCTATAGCGTGAGCCCCGAGACGTGGCAGATAGAGCTCGAGGATCACAACTTTAACCCCGCCACCGCGAGCTACTGGGACAACAACCGCGGTGAGCGCCTATTCTCAAGAATCGCTGTGGGTTATCCACTTGTTACCGATTTTGCCGTGCGCTATGCAACCCACAATGTGCGCCTTGGCTATTTTGGCGTGGGCGTGGAGCATGATGGCAACTTCGCTATGCGCGAAAATGGCTTGGGCATCAAGCAGAGCATCGCAAATAGCTTTGCTATGTCCAACCGCGTAGATGTGTCGGGTGGTTTGGTTGTGGGTCGCCAGATGTTGGAGGCGCGCGTGGACTATGATAACTCGATACTTAACCGCTATGCCAAGGCTACGCCTGACCGCCTTGCGTTTAACGATGCGGATGTAAGTGTGCGCTATGGTGATGACTTTGTCGACCTCTCGCGCATAAATTTCGGTGTTGAGGTAGATGGTGGCTACTGGAATGGTGGCATCCCCGCGGTGGGTGACGCTATGCTTGGCGAGTTTAACGCCAATGCAGGGCTCAACTTCGCGCGTAACTTCCACGGCAATGTCGTGGGCTTCGAGGCGGGCTTCGGTCTGTGGAAGGGCGATGCTGCGAGCCGTTACCGCGATGTAGCTTTCAATGTGGGTGTCAACTATGGTCGCTCGTTTGGCGTTGTTGACCTCAAGGCCGAGGTGCAGTATATGCACGACAAGGTGTCGGACAACCGTGGTCGCTCATACTTCATGCCCGCTCTGTGTGTCGACTTCAACTTGGATAAGGTGGCTATTGTG
>JAGBTW010000154.1 GCA_017631135.1 Alistipes sp. | reverse complement strand
CCTTGTGCGCGGCATCAAGAACTTCGTGGATAGGGTTGCAGCGATGCAAGACCGCGAGATTATCTTTCGCACGCGCCTCGGAGATGAGCGCTTCGACGCAAACATGGAGGTTATCCTCTATCGCGTGGTGTGCGAGCTTGTGAACAACTCGCTCAAGCACTCGGAGTGTCAGCGCATAATAATAGAGCTCAACCGCGTGGGTGACAACATCGTCGTAGAGTATCGCGACAATGGCAAGGGCTTCGTCGTGCGCGACATGGAGAACGAGGGCATGGGCATCTCGAACATCAAGTCACGCATATCCTCTCTCGGTGGTAAGATACGCCTCGACAGCAAGCCCGCGGGCGGCATGTCGGCACATATCGAGATAAGCACCAACGGCAGCATCCTACACCTTGCCGAGGACCTCCACGAACAAGTATATGGAAAGAAGAAATATGGCAGAAAAAAACATAAACATAGCGCTGGTCGATGACCACACGCTGTTCCGCACAGGCTTGCGCGGCCTCCTATCAATGCGCGAAGGTTTGAATGTCGTAGCCGATGTAGGCAGTGGCGAGGAGTTCCTCGAGCTACTGCAGACAACGAGCGTCGATGTCGTATTTATGGATATATCTATGCCTGGCATAAGCGGCGTGGAGACCACGCGTCGCGCACTTGTGCAGTCTCCCAACCTTCGTGTCATCGCCCTGTCGATGTATGGCGACGACCACTACTACAAACTTATGCTCGAGTCGGGAGCTTCGGGCTTTGTGCTCAAGGACTCCGACATCGAGGAGGTCTACGCCGCAGTGAGTGCCGTTGCGGAGGGTGATAGCTACTTCAGCGAGGCTCTCTTGGGCAGCTTCACGCGCAACATGAGCCGCTTGGCTGTGCCCGAGGCATCGAGCGAGGATGCACTCTCGGACCGCGAGGTGGAGATACTTCTCGAGGTGTGCCGCGGACTCTCGAACCAGGAGATTGCCGACAAGCTCTTTATCTCGAAGCGCACGGTAGACAAGCACCGCGCCAACATTCTCGAAAAAACGGGATGTAAGAACACCGCCAATCTTGTTGTCTACGCCATCAAAAACCACCTCGTAGAGATTTAGGTGGCACGAAATATGTTCAAGGCATAAGCGAGTAAAAAACAGTGTAGAACAATTTAACGCTTATGTCTATGAAAAAAGTTTTACTATCTTTATTTGTTGTCACAATGGTGACATCGGTAGCCTTTGCCCAGGAGTGGGAGCGACCCAAAGCGTGGCGAGGCTACGAGACCAACGGTTTCTGGGATAATTGGGAGATGGCTGCAGGTGGTGGTGCCTCGAACTTGATGATTACGAACAAGATGAAGGATGAGCCTGGCAAGTTCTTCGACCGCGTGGGCTGGAATGCCAACATATCACTCTCGAAGTGGATAGTCCCCGTCGTGGGTATGCGCTTGCAGGTTGATGGTGGCGAGTTCCAAAACTACTCCTTCGACAAGGCGACCTACGGCGACGGCATCTTTAACACCCCCTACCTATATGTGCACGGCGACATCCTCGTGAATATGTCTAATTGGATAGGTGGCTACAACCCCAACCGCATCTATAGCGCCGTGTCGTATGTCGGCTTCGGATATACGGCTATGTCGTGGACCAAGCACTCCGCAGGGTCGTACAACGGCGAGTTTGCCTTCACCTCGGGTCTATTGAACAAGTTTCACATAACCCCACAGTGGGATATAGAGCTCGACCTGCGCTCGTGGCTCTTTGCCGAGAACTCGCTGCCCGCAGAGGTGCGTAGCAACGGTCGCATTGCCGTGGCGCTCTCGGCATCCGTGGGTGTCGCCTATCGCTTCAACCAGCGCACATGGACTCCCGCATACTCACAAGTCGAAGTGGACGGCTACATCGCCGCTATCGTAGGACTCGAGGAGGAGATTTTAGCCTTGGATGGCGCCCTTGTAGCTGCCGTGAACGATGTTCAGGCGCTCGAGGCGGAGAACAAACAACTCAAGAGCGACATGGCGTCAATCAAAGAGGTCGAAGAGAGCACATTGGAGTGCATCAACCTCGGCGAGGGGGTCGTCTTCTTCACCATTGGCGAGGCGAGCCTCACGGACTACACGCGCGCAACACTCGACAACTATATTACTGCAATGACGGGTAACGACATAGCTATCGTCGTTACGGGATATGCCGACAAGGAGACAGGTAGCCAGGCTCGCAACGAGCAGCTATCGAAGGAGCGCGCCGAGAGCGTCACCGAGTACCTCACCTCAAAGGGCATCGCACCCTCGCGCATCACCACCGAGTGGGTTGGCGACACCGAGACAGCCTTCTCATCGCCCAGCACACCTCTTGTTAATAGATGCGTCACCATCAAGAGCTGCACGATGGAGTAACGACACATAGGATATAATGAGTGAGCCTGTCTAACGTATTGTTAAACAGGCTCACTATTTTTAAGATAGAGTCGGGATACCGGGATTCGAACCCGGGGCCTCCAACTCCCGAAGCTGGCGCGCTAACCGGACTGCGCTACATCCCGAGCTATTCGGCTTATCAATATATGTCGGGATACCAGGATTCGAACCTGGGACCCCCTGCTCCCAAAGCAGGTGCGCTAACCGGACTGCGCTACATCCCGAAGAATTTCGACGCGCAAAGATACGCTATTTTTTTCAATACACCAAATATTTTCGCATCTTTTTTTTCAACACAGCCATAACTCACACCCCACCGCACCAGCCACGACAACAATTACATTTTGAGACATAAGGGAGATAAGAGACATAAGAGACATAAGGGATGTTGCGGACAACCTTGATGCTGGGCGCAGTCATGTTGAGCTTTAGCGAACGCTGCGATTAAGCTATGAGCAGAACAAGCTCGCTTGTTTTGCCATAGCGGAGCAGGGTAGAGGAACTCAAACATCTCTCGGGCTCTACGACTATCGACGGTCTCGGAAACCTTTAGATCCTTCACATGCGTTCAGGATGACAGCGGATGCGGACGGGAGTAGCAAGGGGTAGTTAAGTGATAAATAATGAGTTTAAGGAATTTAAGGAGATTAGGGAGTTTAGTTTTTTTTTGATACTAT
>JAGBTW010000021.1 GCA_017631135.1 Alistipes sp. | reverse complement strand
ATCTCTGGCTCAAGGTCGTGGGCTATCATCATATCGAAGCTATCTTGGTCGGCATTGAGCACCACAATGGGCATCGTAATGCCCTTCTTACGCAACGTAACGCCCTCATCAGCAAAGGCCACAGCCAAGTAACGCACACCCTCATGCTGAAGCATGCGCGCAACATCCACGTCACCAGTGCCATAGCTACCAGCCTTAACCATCGCCACAATGGGATGGTGCTGGGGCAGGTGCTGGCGGAAGTAGTTAAGGTTCTTCTTCATCGCCGCGAGGTCCACCTCCAAGGTTGTAGTGTGTGTGCGACGCTCCAAGAGGCGCGTGAGGCGCTCAAACCTGCTGTCGCGACTGCCCTTAACCAAGATTACCGACTTTGCCCAGCGCTCGCGGTCGAAGTTCTCGATAAGCTCATCCGTAGTGAGATAGAACGACGAGCCTCGAGGGAAGAGGTGCGCAAACGATGATATACACTCGCCTACGCCTATAAGGTGGTCTACGGCAGCCTTCTTCACCGCCGCAGCCACGCGCGAATATAGCTCCTCGCTGGGGATGCCACTCTGGCGAATATCCGAGATTACAGCAACCCTATGTCTACCCATAGATTGCACATAGAGCGCATTGAGCGCTACGACCAACGAGTTAATATCCGAGTTGTACGTATCGTCGATAATCATAGAGTCCTCGATGCCCTCCTTAAGTTCGAGGCGCATTGCCACATGTGCCGAGAAGACAGCATCGTCAACACCATAGCCCAAGCGACGCATGAGTGCCGAGACATGCAGAGCATCAACCGAGAGAGCATCGCTCAACTCGAGCTCATCCTCCACATCCTCCATGCTGCTATCTATGAGTTCTCTGTCGCCATAGAGCTCCTCGATGCAGCTTGCCAGCGAGCCATACTCACTACTATAGATTATCGTGCGCGCGCGACGCGCGAGGAGCAACTTCTCCTCAATCTTTGCGCGCTCCGAAGCGAAGTTTGCCGAGTGAGCATCGCCAATAGATGTCACAACAACAATGTCGGGGCGAATCATAGCCTCCAGGCGCTCCATCTCGCCAGGCTCCGATATGCCCGCCTCGATGAATGCCACCTCCTCGTTGCCATCAAGCATAAGGAGCGACAACGCCACACCGAGCTGCGAGTTGTAGCTCTTGGGCGAGGCAAACGAGCGCACCGTATCGGGCATCGAGCGCGATGCCCACTCCTTGACTATGGTCTTGCCGTTAGAGCCCGTGATGGCAACCACCCTACCGCCAAACTGGCGACGATGGTGCGCAGCAAGCTTCTGCAAAGCACCTATTGCCGAAGATACTACGACAATGCCCGTGCCCTCCTCCTTAATCTCCACATCGCGCTCAACGATAAAGGCCTTGACACCGCGTGCCACCATTGCAGGGATGAAGTTGTGACCATCATGGTGCTTGCCGTCGATAGCCACAAAGACCATATCGTCAGACGAGAAGACACCGCGCGAGTCTGTAGCCACCTCCCTAACACGAAGGTCGCAACCGCGATGCTCACCGCCCACGATACGAGCAATTTCAGACAATAGGTAATTCATATATCAAATCTTTTAGTCGCGTTTGAAGGTTACAACCGTAATGCCGGCGCCACCTCTGTCGGCATGGTCATCGGCAACAGTGGCCACATCACGCACCGTGCGCAGATACTTGCGTATCTCCTCCTTGAGTGCTCCTGTGCCCTTGCCATGAAGGATGGTCACACCCGACACACCCACCATAAGTGCGTCATCAACCAAGTCCTCAACAGCCATCAACGCCTCCGAGGCGCGCATACCACGCACATCTATATGGTCACGGAAGTTGAGCTTGCGCTGGTTGATATCCACCGATACCACCGTGCGTGCCGTAGTGGGACGCGTAGCCTCGCGGTACTCCGCCGTAGAGACAACCTTCAAGCGCTCCAACTCCACCGTTATCATCATCTGTCCGAATGCCACCTGCGCCTTCTTGCCCTTTATCATCTGCACAACGCCTGGCACATCCTGACCGTCAATCTTAACCTTTGTGCCCACCTCAATCTTCGCGGGCTTGACCGCCTCGACCTTGGGTGCGGGCTCTACGCCACGCTCGCGCTCCATGCGACGCTCCTCACGGCGCTCTCTGCGACGCGCCAAGCGCTCCATCTCACGCTTTATGCGGTCATCCTCATTATGCTTTGCTTCGTCACCCACCGCATCGGCAAAACCCTCGAACTCCTTACGCGCAAGGCGTGTGAGCTCCTTATCGGCCTGCGACTCGCGGATGGTGCGTATCGTATTTTCAATCGTGCGGTTAGCCTCGGCAATGAGCGTCTCGGCCTCCTTGCGCGCCTTGTCCAAGATTACCTTGCGCTCGTCGCGTATGGTCTGCAGGCGGTCGTTATAGGTCTGTTCGAGCTGCTCCACCTTGCGGTCAGTCTGGCGAATACGGTCACGCTTCTCGGCCCAATAGCGCTTGTCGCGCGCAATCTCGCGCAACTGCTTCTCGAGGTTTATGTGGTCCTCACCCGCCTTGTCCATCGCCGTGCGCACAATATCCTCGGGTAGACCAATCTTGCGTGCCACCTCGATGGCAAACGAGCTACCTGGCTTACCCATCTCAAGGCTAAAGAGTGGCTGTATATTCTTAACATCGAAGGCCATAGCGCCATTTGCTACACCCTCGTTGCGCGAAGCAAAATATTTTATGTTGGCATAGTGCGTGGTAATCACACCGTATGCCCTACGCTCCACAAAGCGCTCGAGTATAGACTCCGATATAGCACCACCAATCGTAGGTTCTGTACCCGAGCCAAACTCGTCAATCATAATGAGCGTATGCTCCGAGGCCTCGGCCAACATAGCCTTCATGTTCACAAGGTGTGACGAGTAGGTCGAAAGGTCGTTCTCCAACGACTGCTGATCGCCAATATCAATCATCAGCGAGTCAAAGAGCGGGAACTCCGAGTTCTCCAACACAGGCACCAAGAAGCCACACTGCACCATATATTGTAATATGCCCGTGGTCTTTAGGCACACAGACTTTCCACCTGCATTAGGACCCGAGATAACGAGTATTCGACGCTCTGCATTAAGCTCCATATCCAATGGCACGATGCTCTTGCCCTGCGCCTTTAGCGTCTGCTCCAACAGCGGGTGACGCGCCTTGCGCAACAACAAGCGACCCTCGGTCGATATGATGGGCTTCACAGCGCCATTATCCAATGCCCAGCGCGCCTTGGCACGCAACATATCTATCTTTGTGAGATACTCCTCTATGCGGTCAAGACCCTTGACATCCACACGCAAAATGGCTGTTAGCTCCGTGAGTATGCGCACTATCTCGCGCATTTGGGCATACTCCAACTCGCGCAACTCGTTGTTTAGTTCGACAACCTCGACAGGCTCGACATAGAAGGTGCGACCCGTAGCCGACTCGTCGTGGATGAAACCCGCCAACTTGCGCTTGTTTGCCGCAGCAACGGGGATAACGGCGTGACCGTCGCGTATCGAAATCATCGCATCCGCCTCGACAATGCCCGATGCCTTTGCCCTCTGCAAGACCTGTTGCAAGCGCTTTGCCACCTGACCCTCGTGCTCGCGTATCGCACGGCGTATCTCGGCGAGCTCGGGCGATGCCGACGAGCGCACCTCGCCCTTATCATCTACCACACGCTCTATCTCGCGCTGCAACTCCGGAAAGAGCTCCACTCTCTCGGTCATGCGACGTAGTGCGGGATAGCTACCCTCGCGGCGCGAGCGTATGAAGCCAACAATGGCACTCACGCCCCTTAATGCGCGCAACAGCACTGCGCACTCATCAGCCATAAGATAAGCACCCTCAACGGCAATCTTGTCGATTATTGAACGTAGGTCCTCCTGCTCGCCAATCTCGGCACCTGGCTCCATGGCTAACACGGTGCGCATCTCATCGGCAAGTTGCAGGCGCTCCTCCACCTCACGACGTGAGCGCGTGAAGCTCTCCGCAGCCATAAGCTCGCGCGCAGAGAGCATCGAGCAACGCTCCACAATCTGCTCCCTGATGCGAT
>JAGBTW010000153.1 GCA_017631135.1 Alistipes sp. | reverse complement strand
GATGGCTGGTATCACCGTATCGCGCGCTATTGCCAAGTGGTTCAAGGGCAAGGAGATGGCTATGGCCATGGGTCTTGAGATGGCTATCGCTCGTATCGGCGTATTCGCTATCTTCACCATGTCACCCGCAGTGGCAAACTCTGCAATGTTTGCCTTCATCCCCACAAGCGTCGTTAAGCCCGTATTCCTCTGCACAGTACTCCTTATCGTAGGTCTCTTGTGCTTCCTCGTGTTCAACGTCTTGGACAAGAAGTTCGACAAGCAGCTTGCTGCAGCAGGCGAGGCCGAGGCAGCTTCAGAGGAGGAGTTCAAAATTGGCGACGTGAAGGTTATCCTTTCAAGCAAGATTTTCTGGTTGGTAGCACTGCTCTGCGTACTCTACTACTCGGCTATCTTCCCCTTCCAGAAGTATGCGGTAAACATGTTCGAGAACAACCTTAACCTTACAGCCGAGGAGGCAGCAAACATCTTCCGTTGGTTCCCCATCGGTGCTGCACTTATCACCCCATTCCTTGGTGGCTTCCTAGATAAGAAGGGTAAGGGCGCTACAATGCTTATCCTCGGTGCTATCCTCATGATTTCATGCCACCTCGTATTTGCGTTGGTATTGCCCAAGCACCCCAACTTGTTGCTTGCATACGCAGCAATCGTAGTTCTTGGTGTATCATTCTCGTTGGTTCCCGCGGCGTTGTGGCCCTCTGTACCCAAGCTCATGCCCGAGCGCTATTTGGGTAGTGCATACTCGCTCATCTTCTGGGTTCAGAACGTTGGCTTGTGCCTCGTACCTTACATCATCGGCGTTGTGTTGAACTCTACCAACCCTGGTGTATCGGCTGCTTTCCAGAACAAGAACGACATCGCAACCCTCGAGGCAAAGATTGAGTACATCGACAACATCAAGGCTCACGAGGCTAACATCGCACTCTACAACGAGCTTCAGGCTGCAGCTGCTATTGAGGTAGAGGCTGCAGAGGCGACAGAGGCAGAGGTTGTTGAGACAGTGGCTGTTCGCACACTTCCCGAGGGCTTCGATATTGCAAAGTGCCAGAGCGAGCTTAAGAAGCTCAATAGCGAGAAGGCTGCACAGGGCATCAGCAAGGAGTTCAACTACGAGGTTGAGGCTGCAAAGCTCGAGACATTGAAGGCAGAGAAGGCAGAGAACAACTACCCCGACAACCCACGCTACAACTACACAGCAACAATGTTGTTGTTCGTATCGTTCGGTGTGTTGGCACTCTTGTTCGGCTTCTGGCTTAAGATTGAGGATAAGCGCAAGGGCTACGGCTTGGAGCTTCCCAACATCAAGGAGTAAGCCGTTTACTCACGATAATTCGCAGGCTGTTCGACACGCTCGGACAGCCTTTTTTATTATCATTTTGGAGTAAGCAGAACTTTTTGTTAAAAAAATAACGCTCGGCTATTGCCAAAGTGATATTTTTTCACTAATTTTGTGCGCAACATGAACAAGAAGACTGTTGCGCTCCTTTTATATGCAGTGTAGCAGTCATAAAAAACCTGATTGCTATGTCATTTTTAGATGAAAGAGTATCGACAACAGGTCTCACATTTGACGATGTGTTGCTCGTACCAGCCTATTCAGAGGTTCTACCTCGCGAGGTTTCGACAGAGGGTCGCTTCTCTCGCAATATCAAGCTCAACATCCCCATCGTGTCTGCCGCTATGGACACCGTAACCGAGGCCAACTTGGCGATTGCCTTGGCACGCGAGGGCGGTATCGGCGTCATCCACAAGAACATGTCTATCGCTGCACAGGCAGCGCACGTTCGTCGCGTTAAGCGCGCCGAGAGCGGCATGATCTACGACCCCGTGACAATCCTCAAGGATAACACCGTGGGCGACGCATTGGCTCTCATGCAGGAGAACAAGATTGGCGGCATCCCCGTTGTTGACGACAAGGGCTTGCTCATCGGCATCGTCACAAACCGCGACCTCCGCTTCCAGAGCGACATGGACCGCAAGATTGACGAGGTGATGACCAAGGAGAACATTGTGACAACACACGAGACCGACCTCAAGAGCGCAGCAGAGGTGCTCCTCGCAAACAAGATTGAGAAGCTTCCCGTCGTTGACGACAACGGCAAGCTCGTGGGTCTTATCACCTACCGCGACATCACCAAGCTCAAAGACAACCCCAACGCATGTAAGGACTCAAAGGGTCGCTTGCGCGTAGCTGCAGGTATCGGCATCACCCCCGACGCCATGGACCGCGTATCGGCACTCGTAGCAGAGGATGTTGACGCCGTAGTCCTCGACTCGGCACACGGTCACACAAAGGGCGTGGTAGACCTTCTCCGCAAGATTAAGGAGACATACCCCAACCTCGACGTCGTATGTGGTAACATCGCTACTGCCGAGGCAGCTAAATACCTCATCGAGAATGGCGCTGACGGCATCAAGGTCGGCATCGGTCCAGGCTCTATATGTACTACACGCATCATCGCGGGTGTGGG
Source organism: Alistipes sp. (assembly GCA_017631135.1). Taxonomy (GTDB): domain Bacteria; phylum Bacteroidota; class Bacteroidia; order Bacteroidales; family Rikenellaceae; genus Alistipes. The sequence goes on along the minus strand of JAGBTW010000153.1, from coordinate 2,259 downwards.
TGTTCCCCAGCTCTCGGCTATCTACGACGCTTCGACAGAGGCAAAGAAGGCGGGTGTGCCCATCATCGCTGACGGTGGCTTGCGCTACTCGGGTGACATCGTCAAGGCGTTGGCTGCGGGCGGCAACTGCGTGATGGTAGGTTCTATGTTCGCAGGTACAGAGGAGTCACCTGGCGAGACCATCATCTACAACGGTCGTAAGTTCAAGGCGTATCGTGGTATGGGCTCTATCGACGCTATGAAGGCTGGCTCGGCAGACCGCTACTTCCAGAAGGGCGAGGTTAACGTCATGAAGCTCGTTCCCGAGGGCATCGTAGGTCGCGTGCCATTCAAGGGCAAGCTTGCGGAGACTGTATACCAGCTCGTAGGTGGTATTCGCGCGGGCATGGGCTACTGCGGTGCGAAGGACATCGAGACATTGCAGACAGCACGTTTTATCCGCATCACATCGAGCGGTGTAACGGAGAACCACCCCCACGATATTACTATCACAAGCGAGACCCCCAACTACTCAAGAGGAGAGTAGGCGTCTTGCTGTGCGCGGTTTGTTGTCAGAAGATGTTAGATGTGACAGATGCTCGCAGACTGACAAAGCGGAGTTTACTAAAATGTAAATGAGCATTTGGCAGGCAAGGCAGATGTCGCAGATGACGTCTTATCACAACAAACAAAAGAAAATTTTTGTAAAAAATATATGACAGAGAAGATTTTAATCATCGATTTTGGCTCGCAGTATACGCAGCTCATCGCGCGACGCATTCGCGAGATGCAGGTGTATTGCGAAATCCACCCCTTCAACAATGTCCCTGCACTCGACGAGTCGATTAAGGGCGTTGTGATGTCGGGTTCGCCACGCTCTGTACGCGAGGAGGGTGCTCCACGCATCGACCTTGACGCAATCAAGGGTAAGCTACCCCTCTTGGGCGTATGCTACGGTGCGCAGTACCTCGCCCACTTCTTCGGAGGTAAGGTCGAGGCATCACCCAGCCGCGAGTACGGTCGCGCGCGCATGATAGTAAAGAATGGTGATGATCCTCTAATGGCGAAGTTAAGTCCTTCGTCACAGGTGTGGATGTCGCACGGCGACACCATAACCACCATCCCCGAGGGGTATAGCATCATCGCCTCAACAGAGGATGTCCCCGTAGCGGCATACCGCATCGAGGGCGAGGAGACATGGGGTATTCAGTTCCACCCCGAGGTATACCACTCGGAGGAGGGCTTCACCATGATCGAGAACTTCGTGAAGGGCATCTGCGGATGCTCGGGCTCGTGGACTCCAGCAGGATTTGTGGAGAGCACCGTAAAGGAGCTCCAGGAGAAGCTCGGCGACGACAAGGTGGTACTCGGTCTCTCGGGTGGCGTAGACTCGTCGGTTGCAGCGCTCCTATTGCACAAGGCTATAGGCCCCAACCTCTACTGCATCTTCGTAGACTCGGGTCTCTTGCGCAAGGATGAGTTCGCCGAGGTTATCGAGTCATACCGCGGCATGGGTCTCAATGTCAAGGGCGTAGACGCATCGGAGAAGTTCTTGGGCGACTTGGCAGGTGTCACCGACCCCGAGGCAAAGCGCAAGATTATCGGTCGCGACTTCGTCGAGGTCTTCGAGGCAGAGGCAAAGCAACTCGAGGGCGTTAAGTGGCTCGGTCAGGGCACCATCTACCCCGATGTAGTGGAGTCGGCACAGGTGAACGGCACTGCCGTAGTCATCAAGTCGCACCACAACGTGGGTGGTCTGCCCGAGAAGATGGGCTTGAAGGTCGTTGAGCCTTTGCGCCTCCTCTTCAAGGACGAGGTGCGCCGCGTAGGTCGCTCTATGGGCATGCCCGAGCGCCTCATAGGCCGTCACCCCTTCCCTGGCCCAGGCTTGGCTATCCGCATCCTTGGCGACATCACGCGCGAGAAGGTGGAGATATTGCAGAACGTAGATAAGATATATATCGACATCTTGCGCGAGACAGGCTGGTACGATAAGATTTGGCAGGCAGGTGCAATATTGCTGCCCGTGCAGTCTGTAGGCGTTATGGGCGATGAGCGCACATACGAGCGCTGCGTGGCATTGCGCGCTGTGCAGTCAACAGACGGCATGACAGCCGACTGGGTGCACATCCCCTACGAGATCTTGGCACGTCTGTCGAACGAGATTATAAATAAGGTGCGCGGCGTAAACCGCGTAGTCTACGATATTTCGTCGAAGCCACCAGCAACAATTGAGTGGGAGTAGGCTTTTAGCGTGATAGCGGCGCATCAGCGACGCTT
>JAGBTW010000152.1 GCA_017631135.1 Alistipes sp. | reverse complement strand
TGTCAACGCCCCACACGATGATATGCTCAAGGTCGGGGAGCTGGTCGACGACCTTAACAACCTTCGATATCTGGTTCTTCGACACAAAGAGCACCTTCACGTCGGCATGACGCAAGCGGAACAAGAGGTCGTTGGCCTCCTCGAGCTTAATAGAGAGGGGCACACTCACAGCACCCGCATAGAGAAGTCCCAACTCCGAGATAATCCAATTGTTGCAACCCTCGGCAAGGATAGAGACTCTATCACCAGGCTTAACGCCGATAGCTGCAAGACCTGCACCCACCTTCAACGCCTCGACCTTTGTCTGGGCGTAGCTCGTAGGCTCGAACTTGCCATTGTGCTTCTCCAAGAGAAAATCCTTGGCACCATATTTCTTTACCGACTCCTCAAAGAGGTCTATAATGGTACGTTTCATACTACGTTTTAGTTAAAGATGGGGCTGTCCGCTATTAGCAGACAACCCCACACTATTTATTTGACACGATACAAAGCACGGGTATTACTTTACCAATACGATATAGTCGCTACCTGCCAATGTGATTGAGTGTGAAGCGCCCACCTGAACCTTTGAACCAGTCAAGAGGTTAGTCCACTCACCGGGGTTAGACACATTGATAGTTGTTGTTGTCTGCGAGTTAGTGAAGTTAGCAACAACTATTACGCGATCCATCACAAGGGTCTTGCCTCCCATATTCGCATCGGAAACATTCCAAGTGTGTACAGAGAGGTTGTCCTGACCATAGTACTCCTGGTGGTCAGTACGCCAAGAGATAATCTTTGACAGAGCGTCGTAGATAGCCTTGCGGTTAGCATCCTGGAGATAGTCCCAACGAATAGGCTTGCGGTGTGTGCGATACTCGTCACCACTACCAACCTCACCACTTGCGTTAGAGTTGATAGAGAAGTCGTAACCGAGCTCACCAAACTGCCACATCATCTTGGGGTAAGGAGTGAGGAAGTGGAAGGCGTAAGCAGCCTGCAAACGCTTTGAGATAACTGCCCAGTCGTTCTTAACATACTCCTGACCAGAGGTTACAGCCTTATAAGCGATACGCTCCTCGTCGTGTGTCTCGATGTTGTTCACGCGACCCTTTTTGAAGTCTGCGAAGCTGCTCTGGTTGCCAGCACGCGTATACATGGCGCGTGCGCGTGCCAACTGCGAAGGACGCTGACCATCAGCCACCACATAAACAGTCATCGAGTTAAGATCGAAGTATACATCGTACTTACCACACACCTGTGCATTTAACATCACGTTAGCACCACCGTTGAGCGAAATAGCTGCGCCCAAGTCATACTTTTTAGAGCCATCGCTAACACCATAAGAGGTATCCCAATTGCGATTCTTGCGAATCTTGAAGCAGCAACCCTCATTGTTGGCATTAGCAAATACTATATCTTGAGCAACATATACACCACCCTCATAGTTAAGAGTGATATCCTGTGACCAGTTGTTGTTCTGAAGGTCACCCATAACGCCCCAATAAGTAGAGCTGTCATTACCGTCATCGGTACCACCATCATACCAACCCATTACAGACTCCATGTAGCCATGCTGCTGGTTGTTGTTCCAGCAAAGAGCGCCTACAGAGTTGTAGAGCTCTGTCTCCTCGCCCTGGTCGCAGAAGTGCTCGAAAATGATGTAAGCATCCTCGTCTACGGCGCGGATGGTCTCGGCGTAGTGCTTCAAGATGCCGATACGCTCTGCAGAGTAGCCACCAGCGTCATAGTTGCCGGGGTTCTGCACAAAGCCCTTGGTGAGGTCGAAGCGGAAGCCATCGACATTGTACTCCTCCAACCAGAACTCCAACACATCATCAAAGTAGTTCTTTGTCTCGCTGTAGAGGTGCTTGAAGTCGTGGAACACGCTCCAGTTGTGAGGTGCATCAACGTTGAAGAATGGGTTGTTAGATGCAGTCTTGTTTGCACCGCTATCCCACCACATCTTCGCATAGGTGAACTGACCTGTTGCGTGGTTGAACACTACGTCAACAATCACAGCGATGCCACGCTTGTGACACTCGTCGATGAAGCGCTTGTATGCCTCTTCTGTACCATAAGCCTTGTCGGCAGCGAAGTAGAAGCATGGGTTGTAGCCTCATGAGTCGTTACCGTCGAACTCCTGGATAGGCATAAGCTCGATGGCGTTAATACCCAATGTCTCGAGGTAGTCGAGCTTTGCGGTTACAGCATCGATAGAGCCAGCCTCGGTAAAGTCACGAATAAGCAACTCGTAGATTGCCAAAGAGTTCTCTGCGGGGCGCTCGTATGATGTAGCTGTCCATGTGTACTCCGCGGGGTTAAGTTCGAATACTGATACGATGTCTGTTGTATACTCCGAAGGATAAGCCTTGAGGTTGGGGTATACCGAAGCGTCAATCCACTTATCGTTCCATGGATCGAGAATCTTTGTTGCGTAGGGGTCGCCAACCTTTACTGTACCATCTACGAGGTACTGGTAGCCATACTCAACGCCCTCCTCGAGACCCGATACGGTAGTCCAGAAGTAGTCGCCATCGCGCTTCATCATCGCCTCGTTAGAGGGAGCATAATCGTTGAAGTCGCCAAGGAGGATTACAGACTGCTTGCCAGGTGCAAAGAGCACAAATGTAGCCTCGTTGCCATTTACGTTAACACCGTTGCGAAGACCTGCAGGGCGTGTTGCATTCTCTGTGCTACCCAAAGCAGCCACAGTAACGCTATCCTCGATGGTGTTTGTGCCATCTGTAGCCACAGCCTTGAAGATGATATCCTCGGGAGTTGCGGGAGTAAAGGTATATGCAAGTGTTACGTCGCCACTCTCGGCTACTATCTCCTCATTCTTGTAGAGCGTAACCTTTGTAGCTGACTTCTGCTGAACCTGCACGGTGCACTCCTTGCCCACCTCGATGATAGAGCCATGCTGGGGAGATACAATCTTTACAGACAGACCCTCGGCAGCAATCTCAACGAAGATGTCAGAGCCATTGTCCTTAACCTCGAGGGTGCTATCAGCCGAGCGGAACACGAACGCGAGGTGTGTGATAACCTCACTCTCGGGAACGCCATAGTGAGCATGAGGACCACCCTTAACGATGTAGTGCCAGAGGTTTGTATCAACCTTCTCGAGCTTGCACTCGGGCTTGTTCTCGCCCCACTCCGAAAGCACATGCTTCCAGTCGCCTGTTGTTGTGCTTGCTGTTGTGAGCACACCTGTGTGGGCATACAACTCGCCAGTAAAGCCATCGGCTGCAGTGCCAGCGGTGTTAAGGATGATGGTCACATCCTCGGTCATGCCCTCGGTAACAAACGCGGGGTCTGTAGAGATGAGGGGATACTCTGAAGGGGTGCCAGTACCATTGCCACCATCAGGGTTCTGCGTTGTGTCGTCAGCGGGAGGCGTTGGGCGAGGTGGTAATACCACGTCTGGCTCATCCGTACAACTAACCATAGCGATGACAGCGAAAAACGCCATCAAAATCATGTGTAGTTTTTTCATGTCTGTGTTTTTTATGTGTTAATTAATATTTTTCAACTCATCATGCGCGCACATACGCACACATATCGTTGCAAAGATAGCATAAATATTTCACAACACGAAATCGAGCATGCTTAATTTACCCGATGGGATTATTTTCGAGCCGAATGGAGCATTTTCAATGATGAATAGCGCGACTGCGACACCCTGCATATTGCATGATTATTCAACTCTATAATCGCTGATATTCAGCGAAAAAGAGCACACGCCTTGCAAGATAAAAATATTTATGTATCTTTGCACCCATCATAAACGAATAAGACACATTAAAATATTTTACACTATGAAGAACATTTTCAAGACTCTCGCTGTGGGCATGCTCGCCATCATGGCAATTGCATGTACCAACGAGGAGGGCCCCAACAAGCCCGTAAACAGCAACCAGTTGGCAACTCCCGAGTTCAACTGCAACGTTATCGAGAACACCGTAACCGTATCGTGGGCTGCCGTAGAGGGCGCTGCCTACTACGAGATCTCGCTCAACAACGAGACAACAAAGACCGACAAGCTTGTACACCGCTTCGAGGATCTCAAGTATGACACCGTATACACCATCGCACTTCAGGCAATATCGGCTATCGCAGAGAACAGCTCGGAGAAAGTGACCAGGGAGGTTACAATCGGTGCTCGCAAGGTGCCCGCATACCGCGAGTGGTGCCCCCAGAATGGTGCAGCGGCAAATGCCATCTCAGACAATGGTCGTTGGGTTGTTGGTTGCTTCGATCGTCAGAGTATGATTATCGACCTCAACACCGATGAGCTTACCATGATTGAGAACTTCGACTGCATTGATGTTGCAGATGATGGCACTATTGTAGGTTCAACTTATGAGGATAGCATGATGGGTGAAGCTGCGCTTTATATCAACGGCAAGTCTATCAAGCTCGACCTCAGCGAGCTTACCACATCTGACATGAGCTCATTTAGCGCTGTAACACCCGATGGTGAGTATGCTATTGGTTGGTGGTGGGAGTATGACGAAAGCTCATACTACAGCAGCCTCTATGGCTACATCGTGCCTTTTGCATACGACGTCATCAAGGATCGTATCACAGTTTTGCCCGTTGGCGAGAACGTCTACCCTCTTTCTGGCGTATCACCCTACGGCGTAAGCCCCGATCGTCACATTGTAGGTTGCGAGCAGTCTGACGCTATGATGGCTGTATACTGGGAGGATGAGTACACTCCTTTCACATACCCCGTGTTTGAGTATGACTCTAACTATGTTCCTACACTTACTTTTGGTGACACCCAGGTGCGCATGACAACTAGCGGCAACTACCTCTACGGTGTTGCTAAGACATACCCTGAGGGTGCTGGTGAGGTACAGCAGCCCGCATGCTACAACGTAGAGACTGGAGAGCTTACCACATTTGCTGGTGCATGCGCTATTGGCTCTGTTTCAGCAATGACAAACGATGGTATTGTATTCCTCAACAATGTACCCCTTGGCTATGAGACAGCGTATGTAAGCCACATCAATGATTCAGAGACGTTGACACCTATCGTAGACTGGTTGATTGATAATAACGATATCGACTTGTACAACTACATGAACGTAGAGGAGAATGCGTATGTAATCATTGGCGCTTCTGCTGACGGTCGCACACTTGTTGGTCTTGGCTATACTGATATGGGTCAGATAACAATTGTTATCGACCTTGATGGTGAGGCTATGCCCGAGATCTAATCGATAAGCCTTATAACACAAAAAGGACTGCTCCTCATCGGGGCAGTCCTTTGTTCATTTATGGGAATTAGTAATGAGTAATTAGCAATTAGTAATTATGTAATTACCTAACAATCTGCAAGTCATGTTGAGCATAAGCGAAACATCTCTCGGGCAGCACGACCAACAACCGCCACGAAAACCTTGAGTTCCTCTACCCTGCTCCGCCATGGCATAACAAGCACGCTTGCTCTGCTCATGGCTTAATCGCAGCGTTCACTTACGTTCAGGATGACAGAGGATGCTATCAACGGTTTTCCACATCTTCTCTTTTTTCGGCTTATAGATACAAAAACGGGCGTCAACCGATTGGTCAACGCTCGCTATAGTTTACTCCTTCAAGTAGCGTGATAGCTTCTCTCGCCACTCGTCGGGTATCTGCACCGTCTGCTGCGTCTCGAAGTCGAAAGCCACCATAACAGATGAACTCTCCGTGAGCACCTTATCACCACACATGATGCACTGGTGCAGGGTCATGCTCTTATTGCCGAGGCGTGATACATCGGTCGTAACCACAATATCGTCCGTAAGGCGCACCTGACCATAGTAGTCGGTATGTGTAGATGCGGTGATGATGCGCAACTTATCAAAGACACCCGTAATACCCAGTACCTTGGTATAAAACTCTGTCTTTCCCATATCGAAGTAGCTCTGCTGCCAGATGTTGTTGACATGCATGAACGAGTCGACATCCGAGAAGCGCTTCTGCACAGGCGTAATAAGAATCTCTGCCATAGTCGTTAGCTTCTTATAATCTCAACCTCGCCACCCTCGCCAAAGGCGATGATAGAGCTGGGCTTAAGCGTGGGCTTACCCTCGAAACGTGGATGGACAACATAGTCGACACCCTTGATGATAACCTCGTCAACATCCTTGAGGCGCTTTGCCGTAGGCTCGCCCGAGATGTTTGCCGACGTAGAGACGATGGGGCGACCAAACTTGCGCAACAACGCCTGGCAGAACTCATGCTGCGGGATGCGCACGCCGAGGGTCTCTGCCTCGGGGATAAGGTTCTTGGCAACGCCCACAGCACCTGGCAAGATAGCTGTGAGGGGCTTGTCCGAGAGCTCCATAACCTCGAAGGCGATGCCTGGGGCCTTATTCACATAGCGCACAATCATATCGGCATCGCGCATAAGGCACAACATCGAGGTCTTCTCCTCGCTGCGCTTTAGGGCGTAGACCTTTGCCACAGCCTCCTCGTTCGTTGCGTCGCAACCTATACCCCACACCGTGTCGGTAGGATAGAGTATGAGGCCTCCAGCTCGGAGCACCTCAACACACTGTTCAATAGCCTTGAGCATAATCTATGACTTACTTATTTTGAAGTTCGTTGAAGCAGTGACGACAGATGGGCTGGTAGGCATCCTGTGCACCCAGGAGCACCTGCTTGTCGTCTGCCGTGAGGCGGTGAGAGTGGTGCGCGAGGTCGCCACAGCGCACACATATAGCATGTACCTTGGTGACATACTCCGCCGTAGCCATAAGCGCGGGCATAGGACCAAAGGGCACACCCATATAGTCCATATCCAAGCCTGCAACGATGACACGCACGCCACTGTTAGCCAGCTGGCGGCATACATCGACGATGCCATCGTCGAAGAACTGCGCCTCGTCGATGCCCACAACATCGACATCCGAGGTCATCAGCAAGATGTTCTGTGCCGACTCCACGGGCGTAGACTGTATAGCGTTAGCGTCGTGCGACACAACATCGCCCTCCGAGTAACGCACATCGATTGATGGCTTGAAAATCTCGACCTTCAAATTGGCAAACTGCGCGCGCTTCATGCGACGTATCAACTCCTCGGTCTTACCCGAGAACATCGAACCACAGATCACCTCAATCCATCCCTTATGCTTATTATTCTCCAAAAACATACTTATTCTACCTTTACCTTATTTTTCTAATCAAACTTATCGTGAGGCAACACGTCCTTATTATTTTTCTAATCAAACTTATCGTGAGGCATTGAGACATTCCTCTGACCCTCATAGCTTTTCAATATTGTCATTCTGAACGATAGTGAACGCTGCGATTAAGCTGTGAGCAGAACAAGCTCGCTTGTTTTGCCATAGCGGAGCAGGGTAGAGGAACTCAAGAATCTCCTTAAAGCCGACCATAGACTACCGTATACAGTGTATTGCCAACGAGGAGATTCCTCGGCTACGCTCGGAATGACATTAATAGCGGCAGTAGATGCGCTATTATCACAACAAAGTGCTACTCATCCAAGCGAGTAATACGCGCACCAAGGGCATTGAGACGCTTGTCGATATCACGATAGCCACGATCTATCTGCTCGATATTCTGGATGGTGCTTGTACCCTCGGCACTCATGGCAGCAATCAACAGCGCAACGCCCGCGCGAATATCGGGCGATGTCATATTCGCCGCACGCAACGGATGCTCGTGGTTGTGACCAATAACCGTAGCGCGGTGGGGGTCACAAAGGATAATCTGCGCACCCATGTCTATGAGCTTATCGACAAAGAAGAGACGACTCTCGAACATCTTCTGGTGGATGAGCACTGCACCCTTGGCCTGGGGTGCTACAACCAAGAAGATAGAGAGCAAGTCGGGCGTGAGACCTGGCCATGGAGCATCGGCGATGGTCATGATAGAGCCATCGATGAAGCTCTCGATGCTGTAGTTCTCCTGCTGGGGAATGAAAATATCGTCACCACGCTGCTCGAAGCGTATGCCCATGCGAGCAAACTGCTGGGGGATGATACCGAGGTTGTCGTACGACACATTCTTTATCGTAAGCTCCGAGCGCGTCATGGCTGCCATGCCGATGAAGCTACCCACCTCAATCATATCGGGAAGCATAGTATGCTCCGTGCCACCGAGCTCCTTGACGCCATCGATGACCAAGAGATTAGAGGCGATGCCCGAAATCTTCGCACCCATGCGGTTAAGCATCTTGCACAACTGCTGCAAGTAGGGTTCACACGCGGCATTATATATCGTTGTGCGACCCTCGGCAAGCACCGCTGCCATGACGATGTTCGCTGTGCCCGTAACCGAAGCCTCGTCCAAGAGCATGTATGTACCCTTGAGACCCTTTGCCTCGACACTGTAGAACTCGTCACCAGCATCGAAGTTGAAGCTTGCACCGAGCTTCTGGAAGCCGAGGAAGTGGGTGTCGAGACGACGACGACCAATCTTGTCGCCACCAGGCTTGGGCATGTAACCCACACCAAAGCGCGCCAAGAGCGGACCAATCATCATCACCGAGCCACGCAACTTACGACAGCGCTTGTGATAGTCTGCCGAGCGCAGGTACTCGAGGTTAATCTCATCGGCCTGCAGTGCGAAGTCATCATCCGACAGGCGCTCGACCTTCACGCCCATGCGCGACATGAGCTCCATGAGCTGCATCACATCGGCGATGATAGGCACATTGTGCAACACCACGCGTTCTTTGGTCAACAACGCGGCACATATAATTTGAAGTGCCTCATTTTTGGCACCTTGCGGTCTAATCTCACCCTTTAGGCGATGACCGCCCTCTACTATAAACTTTGCCATAGCCACAAATTTTTACCAAAGATACGAAAATTTATGCGACATCACCAAGTCTTTAAGCAATAAGTTTTCAACAAAAATAAAATATAGGCTCACGCGTTTGGTTGCCACGGGTGCCCTACAGCCCCATTCTCCTATAAATTATTGATTTACACATCACCAAAATTGGTTTATTAGTCGAATAGTCTTTGGTAAACGGTGATTTTTTTTATTACTTTGTGTTAACAGAATAACACACTTTGGTGTAAAGAGCGCCCAACATGAAAGATTTTATAGACAGACTCTGTGTCAAACATATACCCGACGATACGATTATCCTTGGCGAGGACATCGCCCTTGTGACATACAATCGTAACAAGGAGACATGCTCTCCACAAAAGCCGTACAAGCTTACGCACTCCGTCATAGGCATCTGTGTCAAGGGTACATGCAGCTTCAAGCTAAATCTCCAGGAGCATCATGTTGTATGTCCCAGCATACTCACGCTCATACCCGAGCAGATTATTGACGACATCAAATACAGCGACGACTTCGAGGGCTACGCCATAGTCCTCTCGAAGCGCTTTGTCGACGCGCTGAACCTACCCAACTGGCAACAGCAATACATTTCGCTATACAACAGTCCCATTCACCCCGTAGACGAGGAGGTGATGCTCAACATCAAGACCTTCTATGCCATTGTCTGCAGGGCTGCGAACGATAGCAACAACCCCTATCGCTTGCAGGTGATAGAGAACATCATGCGCGTGTTCTACTATAGTGGCATAACAAGAATACAGGACAACATCAACGACAACCCAGCAGCCAAGAACAGCACCGTCGAGCACTTCATAGAGTTGGTGCAGGAGCACTACCGCGAGGAGCGACTCATAGGCTTCTATGCCGACAAGCTTTGCATCACGCCCAAGTACCTATCGAAGCTCGTAAAGGAGCACACAGGACGCTCGGCGGGCGAGTGGATTGAGAACCATGTTATATTGGATGCGCGCGCCATGCTTCAGGCGTCAGACATGACAATACAGCAGATTGCCGTGTCGCTCAACTTCCCCAACCAGTCATTCTTTGGCAAGTACTTCAAGCGCGCAACGGGCATGTCTCCCAAGCAGTATCGTCAATTGAAGTAGACTACCACACGATGGGCTCCGCACCTCGACTAACGAGGTAGTCGTTAGCCCGAGAGAAGTGCTTGCAACCGAAGAAACCCCTATATGCCGAGAGTGGCGAGGGGTGCACAGCCTTGAGTATAAGATTTTTAGAAGGGTCTGCAATAGCACCCTTCTTTTGTGCGTAGCTACCCCAAAGCATATATACAACGCCCTCCTTGCGCTCCGCAATAGCCTTGACCACAGCATCGGTGAAGCGCTCCCAGCCGCGTCCAGCATGCGATGCCGCCTCATGGGCACGCACCGTGAGCACAGCATTTAGAAGAAGTACACCCTGCTCTGCCCAGCGCTCCAACTCACCCGACAAGGGCACAGGAGCACCCACATCACTACTCACCTCCTGCAAGATATTGCGCAACGATGGCGGAAAGGGGACACCCTCACCCACCGAGAAGCACAGTCCGTTAGCCTGACCTGGACCATGATAGGGATCTTGACCTATGATGACCACCTTGAGCTTATCGAGCGGGCAGCAGTCGAAGGCGCGAAAGATATTACGCCCCGCGGGATACACCACGCCAGCGCCATACTCATCCTTAACAAACGACACAAGCTCCTCGAAATAGGGCTTCGAGAACTCCTCCTTGAGAATCTCTTTCCAATCTTCGGCTATACGAACATCTACCATAAAAACGTTATTTTTTTGCGAATATACATTAAATTCGCTAATTTTGCAAAATAACACAATACCAACAACACTATGAGAAGAGTAATAATAACAATTGCCGCGATAGTTGCGACCATGTTTAGCACCGAGGCACAAGAGATAAAGAACATCATCTACCTCATTGGTGACGGCATGGGACTCACATCCGTATCGATGATGATGATTGAGAACAACTACACACCCACCATCTTCGACAAGGCCGAAAACATCGCCCTGCAGAAGAGCTACTCGCTCGACAACCGCGTCACCGACTCGGCAGCATCGGGCACAGCACTCGCATCGGGACACAAGACCAACAACACCATGCTCGGCATGCTCCCCGATGGCACACACACAGAGTCACTCATGGAGGTAGCCGCGAAACGCAACAAGGCTACGGGCATCGTCGTAACGACATATTTGCAGCATGCCACACCTGGTGCTTTCTATGCACATGTAGCCTCGCGCCACGAGTACACCACCATATCGGAGCAGCTGCTCGCGAGCGACATCGACATCGCCATTGGTGGCGGCATGGCATTCTTCGAGGAGCGCTACGACGGTCGCAACAATGCGCTAAACGCTATACATACAAGCGGTTACACGCTTATAGAGGATATTAACGACGAGTGCGACAGTGACCGCATCATTGCGCTTCTTGCACCCAAGGAGATAGAGAGTCGCACAGGCTATCTTGCCACAGCGACAACAAAAGCTATCGAGCACCTCGACAGGGTTGACGACGAAAATGGCTTTGTGCTTATGGTCGAGGGCTCGCTCATTGACGGCATGGGACATGGCAACAACGCCGTAGGTCAGCAGGCCGAGATGCGCGACTTCATGGAGGCTGTAGAGGTGGCTGTGGCGTATGCCGCAAAGCGCGACGACACCCTTGTCGTTGTCACCGCAGACCATGGCACTGGCGGTTTGACAATCATCAGCGGCAACGCAGATTTCAACCTCTCGGAGCAGGGGGTGGAGTACCACTGGGCGACAACGGGTCACTCTGGCGAATTAGTACCCATATACCTCTACGGCACGGGCACAGAACTTATAAATGGTATAATGGAGAATAGCGAGCTTGGAGCAATGCTCAAGGAGATTGTCGCTACTCGCTAATGCCAACCTCAACGGCTGGCTGCGACAACGACACACTATCTACGATGGGGAGGGCATCACAGCTCTCCTCATTCTCTTTTTTCTCGACCACAACAACCTCCTCAACAGCTTCGTCGAAGCACATCGAAGAGTAGTCGCCCCAGCCGAGTATAACGAACACCACGACAGCAAGTGTCACAAGTGCGAACAACCAACCTAACAATCTGTTTATCATTGTTTTCTATTTTTCAAAAATTCAATCAGCGCGATTTGTTTAGGCTCTTTCGTAATTCAGATACTGCGCGCTGCAGAGTATTATCTATCGGGTAGATGTTGTAGTAGAAGCCCGCATCGTCGTGCAGAGCGTTGCGACCAATATAGGCACGCAGCTGCGCAAGGATGATGTCGCGCGAGGCGTTGAGCTCCGCCTCGTTGGTCTCTACGCCACGAGCCTCGGCATAGGCAATAAAATCACCAAGGAGGTCGCCTTCAGAGAGCAACGCATCGAGCTCCGCGAGGCTCTTAATCTCATCCATGCGGGCACGGTGGCGGTCTGTATACTCCATTGTATAGCGATACAAGACATTGCCGTCCCACACGCTACGATAGTAGCCATTAGTGCCCATCGTGTCGAGCGGGATAAATATATCAGGCATGATGCCACCACCGCCATAGACGGTACGACCACCGCGCGTCTTGAACTTCTGCGTCTCGTCAAAGTGTATAGAGTCGGCTGTGAAGAACTCGTTGCGGTTATAGCGGTCGATAATATCCATGTGGTATGCCATCTCGTCACCATTGGTATAGGGTCGCTGGATGGAGCGTCCCGAGGGCGTGTAGTAGCGCGCTACGGTGAGACGCATAGCCGAACCATCCTCAAAGGGTATCTGCGACTGCACCAAGCCCTTGCCAAATGTGCGGCGACCGATGACCAAGCCGCGGTCGTTATCTTGAATAGCGCCCGCCAAAATCTCGCTCGACGAAGCACTTGTCTCGTCAACAAGCACAGCCACCTCGAGGTCTGTAGAGGTGCCATTTCCACGGCTATACTCCTTAAGCTGGTCACCAAACCTATCTTCGGTGTAGACAATAAGCCTGTCGGCTGGAAGGAACTCGTTAGCAATGAGTATCGCCTGGTCGAGGAAGCCTCCGCCATTGCCACGCAAGTCGATAATGAGCGCACGCATACCCTCCTTGCGGAGCTTTGCTATGGCCTTTTGCATCTCGCTATGCGAGGTGCGCGAGAACTGCGACAGGCGCACAAAGCCAATCTTGGACTCGCTATCGAGCATAAAGGATGTCTCGATGCTATGCAGCTCGATGGGTGCGCGCGTAACCTCCATCTCGACAAGCTCATCGAGCGAGGCGCGCTTAACCGCGAGCTTAACACGCGTGCCGCGCTTGCCACGCATGAGCTTGACCATCGAATCTTGCGGTATCTTCTTGCCAGCCACCACCCTATTGTCTATCTTGACGATGCGGTCACCTGGGCGCACACCAGCCACCGACGAGGGACCCTGTGGTATGACGCTCAAGACCGTGATTGTGTCTGTCGAAGCATTAAAGACGATGCCTATGCCATCAAACTCACCCTCCAACGACTCGTTCACCGACGAGAACATCTTTGCGGGGATATACTCCGAGTGGGGGTCGAGCTCCGAGAGCAGTGCCGGGATAGCCTTTTCGTATATATCCTCGAGCTTTATTGGGTCGACATAGTAGTTGCGCATGGCAGCGATGGTCTGCAACAGCTTGTCGTTACCCGCCAAGCGATGCTCCATAGCCGCAACTTTGAGCGCATACTCCTTCTGTAGTTCGCTGCTCATAGCATCAACACCCTCCGACTGCATGATTATATACTCCTGCAGGCGACGATGCTCGACACTACCGCCAATCCACACACCCAACCACAAAGCACCAGCAACGATGGCAACGACAAATATCGACGCTGCCATCGTCACAATGGGTTTTATACTTCGCTTCTCCGACATAGACATTTTTTATTTGTCAACGCCCAATCCTCGCTAATATTATTCAGAGAGGCAGATTACTTATTCTTGAAGGTATAGGTAAGACCCACAGAGAGCATTGACGACACCTGCAACTTATCGAGCTCTGCCTTGTTGTAGTAGAGTTGGAAGTAGATCTGTGTAGAGATATGCTTTGTTGCCTTGATGTCGATGGTGTTCTCCCAACGAATTGTGGGCACAACATGCTCATACTCGGGGACATCTGCAGTGGCTACAAACTTCTTCTGTGAAGAGATGTCGGTAATCCAGCCGTAGAATGAGTATGCTGTGGTGCGATAGCGCAACCAGCCATCCTTACCCCATGTCTTGTCGAAGTCGAGCTGTATAGAGAGACCGCCCTCGTACTTTGACTTATGACCAAAGGGCACACCATAAGCCTTATCCTTCTTTGTAGCTACGCCACCATCAAGAGTCCAAAATACTGCAGAGTCGTTGACATAGGTAGCGCTCATAGCTATAGGCGCGAGGTTAACCTTCAATGGGAACTTCTCCGATGGGAGGATGTAGGTAAAACCGAGTGATGCATCCAAATAACCAGGGGTCATGAAGTTTGAAATGCGATATGCGCCCTTCTGCTTGTCACCGCGAGCACCATAGCCAGGGGCAAACTGCGTACGGAACTTCACGTTAGCACCATAAGACCAATTCTTGACCAATGCCCACTGTGGTGATGTTGACAATGCAATCTCATCGACATTCTTGAACCACACGCCACGCTGCTCGTCGGCAATCTCCATCTTCATGTTGTTGTAACCAAACTTACCCGTTGCAGTATTAGTAAGCGTGAAGCGACCCTTGTTGTATGTGTGCAAGAAGTTCAAGTTTGCCAACACAGTAACGGTGTTATCACCTGATGCCTGCCAAGACTTGCTGTAGGCTGTAAGCGAACCATGTAGGTTGGCTGTGAAATCTACGGTATTGTGCTCCTTGCGCTTTGCAATGCGGTCGGCGCGCAACTTGGCATCCGACACATAGTCTGCATCGAGCTGGTGAATCTTCATGTCATTCTCGAAACCGCGCTGCTTTGACTCTGTATTCACATCATCAACAGAGACTTGCGCCATGGCTGCAGTAGTTGCAAAAGCCACCAACATAAGGGTTAGATAAAATTTCTTCATAGCAATTTTCTTTTATTATAGTTTATTCTTATATCTTGATTTGTATTTACAATTGCAAATATAGTAATCTTTTCTCAATTTTTCGTATATTTGATGTAGTTTGATTAAGATTCTTTGAGTATCAAACCATTAAGAAGAACTTGCATGAGAATGGGCAATGGATAAGAAATTGCTAACTTGCTTTGTTACACTATATTCCTCATGCTTTTCAAATAACTCTTTTCTAAATGCAAAGATACGATTTTTTTCTCCAATTTCAGAATCCATCCCCTAAAAAAACTCTCTTTGAAATAAAGTAAATGACATAACAGATTCGTAGCCGAGTTCACCAAACCACAGGCAAAGG
>JAGBTW010000151.1 GCA_017631135.1 Alistipes sp. | reverse complement strand
TATATCCGCATACTGAACAAATAAACTTCTTTGCCATAATCTTATTAGTTTTAGGGGTTAATAATGGATGTTCTACAAATTAGTATAAAATTTTTCGTTGTCTTAAGAGATTCTATTTCGGTTGCTTTTGAATTTATTTCGGCACATTTCTCATCTTTCCTCAGTTACAATGCTCGCATTGCGCCTTCTGAAGAGCTGAGAAATCTCCTCGAAATACTCTTCAAAATCAACTCGAACTAATTTATAGAACCTCCATATTTTTAGTATTTTTTATTTAGTTTTATTGGTTTTCTTTCTGTTTCCGAGTGCAAATATAAGGGCATTTTTTTATTCTGCAATAGATTTTCCTTAATGATTTCTTATAGTCATATAAGGTGTGCTTATATATGCTGATTATCAGGCTATTTTTTGCGTGCGCCGATTGCGAGAATCACACCAAGAGCCACGCCCAACAACGCTGCAAAGAGCACGCGGAACTCGCCAGGGAGCATAAAGGTGATTGTGTGCGCAGGGTACCAGAAGAGTGGAATGGTCTTCTTGAAGATGAAGCTCCACTGGCGATCCCAGTTAAGCGTCATCATGTGGCGACGCATATCGATGGGTGTTACAAGCGCCTTAATCGAGCCACCGCACTCGGCGATGTGCGTATCGGTAATCTTGTGGAAGGTCATGAACACAGGCGCGAAGAAGGTGTTCATCATAACCGAGATAGACAACGCCACGACGAACTTGCCCAAGGTGATGCCCTCGCCCGCAAATTGAGCCACGAGGTGAGCACCACCCATATTGGTGATAAACGCAGGGATGCCCGCCGCAAATACAGACATCGCCATAGAGATTACAACGCCGAGCAAGCCCCAAACAACCATGCGGGGTGCTACGCCAAATGTTGGTGTTGTGTATTTGCCTGTTGATATGCGGCAGCCGAGCATCTCGCCAAGTGTTGCGAGGATGCCGAACTTGAGGAATGCCATAACCATGGGGTGAGCACCATTGAAATCTTTGTACCACGCGTAGGCGGGCTCAAAGAGGAAGAAAGGTAGGAATATCGCCAACATCAAAAGGGCGAAATAGAGGTCTTGACGTTTCATTTATCAGTAAGTTTATGAGTTAACAATAAGCAAAGATATAAAAAAATCTCTATAAATATATAATATATGTCGAATTTATCTCGTCGCAGTGCAACTATATCTCTGCGGTGTAGACCCTGCCGAAGCGGTCGGTGGCGGTGATTGTCACGCGACTATCCGATGAGGAGGGCTTGCAGCGGTAGTAGTGGCGATGGGTGTGTGCCGAGCGATAGAGACGCTTCATATATTTTTTGCGATAGTTAGCCTCGTTCTCAACATAATACATGTAGTCGGGGTCGAGAATCTCTATCTGCTCCATAGCGCCCATATCCGCGCCATTCTCGCTCCACGCGAGAGTCCACTTATCATCCCAGCCAACGACCTTCACAACGACATACTCCTCGTTCTCCTTGACTCTACCAACGGGGTAGACAACAAGGGGTTCATCTGCGCGCTTGCCGAGTATGCGGTGGTGCCACTGCCACTCGCCATTGCGCTCCTCGATGCAGAACACACCCTTGGGCATGCCGTCCGAGCCTATGGGTGCATACCATAGATTGCCATTCACCTGCGACACGTTGTGCTCAATTATAGCGGGTGTGTGGTCGGCGGTGTCGTGGTGGTGGCGGTGTCCTGTGATAAAGTTGATTTTGCGGTCACCGATAATGCCGATTACGGGCTTTATGTATGGCTTAATCTCGCCTGTCGAGAACTTCGTTGCCGAGGCGTGCATGCAGACTGTCACGCGCTCAACATCAGGGTGTTCCTCCATGACTCCAGCAAGCCATATAAGTTGGTCAGCATCAATCTTTTCGCCATAGCCCGAGAAGGCTGTGTAGTCGATGTTGTCGAAGGTCACAAAGAGTGTCTCGCCAAGCATAAAGGCTATGTTACGCGAACCGAATGTGTCGACAAAATTACGTTCGGCACGCTTCTGGTTGCGCTCGTGATGTTTGTTGTGGTCGTGGTTGCCGATAACGGCATATACGGGCACGCCAAGCGCCTCGAAGTCGGCCTTCACGCGGGGCAGAAACTTCATCGTGTCCCACACCACATCACCCGTAAGGAGTATCGCTGTGGGGTAGCCCGTGGCTTTGTACTCCTCGACAATAGCGCCTATTTGAGGTATTATCTCCTCTTCGAGGCTCGTTATCTGCGCCTCGGTTTGTGGCTGTGGGTCGCCCACAACAACAAGGTTGAAGCCGCTTGACTGCGCTCGGACACCGCCCACTCCTAATAGCAAGGCTATCAGTGCGGTAAGAAGTTTTGTTGAAATTCTCATTTTGTATGTTGTTAGTTTTGGTTCGTTTTGCAAATATACAAAAATTATCCAATTGTAGTGTCGAACGAAAAATTCGCGCGCGTGTGAGCATATTTATAAGAAATATTTACTACCTTTGTCGAGTTATGGAGAATTTTGTAGTATCAGCACGCAAATATCGTCCCGCAACCTTTGCTTCGGTTGTCGGACAGCGTCATATAACATCGACTTTGAAGAACGCCATCGAGCGTGGTCAGCTGGCACATGCCTACCTATTCTGCGGTCCTCGCGGTGTGGGCAAGACAACATGTGCGCGTATCTTTGCCAAGTCTATCAACTGCCTCAATCCCCAGGCGGGTGAGGCGTGCAACGAGTGTGAGTCGTGCCGTTCGTTCAACGAGGGTCGCTCACTCAATGTGCATGAGCTCGATGCGGCATCGAACAACTCTGTGGATGACATCCGCAACCTCATCGAGCAGGTGCGCATCATCCCGCAGCAGGGTCGCTACTCGGTGTTCGTAATCGACGAGGTTCACATGCTCTCGTCTGCGGCGTTCAATGCCTTCCTCAAGACTCTCGAGGAGCCACCCCAGCATGCCATCTTCGTGCTCGCAACAACCGAGAAGCACAAGATTATACCCACCATCCTCTCGCGCTGTCAAATCTACGACTTCAACCGCATTAGGGTTGAGGATGGCGTGGAGTACTTGCGCTACATAGCAACGAAGGAGGGCGTAGCGGCAGATGACGAGGCGCTAAACCTAATCGCCCACAAGGCCGATGGCGGTATGCGCGATGCGCTGTCGATGTTCGACAAGGCAGTGTCGTTCTGCGGCTCGAGCCTCAACTATAAGGATGTGGCTGCAACGCTCAATGTCCTCGACTACGACACCTACTTCAAGGCTACGGAGCTTCTTTTGGCGGGCAACTATGTCGGTGCCCTTATGCTTTTTGACGAGGTGTTAACAAAGGGCTTCTCGCCCCAGGTCTTTATCTCGGGATTGAATGCCCACATGCGCGACCTGCTCATGGCAAAGGGCCCTGCGGTCTCGCTTGTCGAGTTCACGGGTACGCTTGTCGAGCGATATAAGGCGCAAGCCGCGGCATGTGACGAGATGTTTCTCTTTGGAGCTATATCGTTGCTCACCGAGGCGGATGGCAAGATAAGACAGTCGTCAAATCAGCGACTGCTCGTTGAACTGGGACTCATGAAGATTGCGGGTCTCGGTCAAAAAAAAAATGACGAGGTAGCATCCACAACTTTCGTAACCGATTTTGCACTTCCCGAGCTTGTTGCTGTGGCGGCGATGCCACAACAGCCCGCGCCAGTGCCTACACCCTCTCCTGCACCACAACCCGCGCAGAGGGTTGAGCCCGCACCACAGGTTGAGAGCGCAGCACCCGCACAGAGCCCTGCCCCCGCACCCACGCAGGGTGTAGAGGTTGGTGAGAGCAAGCTACGTCGCGCCACACGTCGCCAAACATCGGCGGGCGTGTCGATAAACAACCTGCTAAATGGCGAGGCGCTTACAGCGACGGAGCAGGCGGCAAAGGAGGCTGCAAAGGGTGAGGTTGTCGAGATAGACCCCGCGTGCGAGGAGAAGATTACGCTTGCCAAGGAGAGCTTCATCGAGCGCATCAGGCGTGAGCGACCCCGCATAGGTGTAGCCTTCCTCAATATGAGTGTTACGGGCAATGTTGTTAGGTTGGCTGTGCCCTCGCGCGAGCTGCACGATGAGATTATGCACGACAAGGCCGAGCTGCAGCGCATGATTGCCGAGCACAGCAAAGTCAAGGGTCTCATCGAGATTGAGGTGGAGGTGAACGAGCAGATAAAGGCTTCGCGCCCCATCACGCTCGAGGATAGGTTGAAGCACCTTGTCGCGAAGAACGAGCGCTTGGTGGAGATGATAGAGCGCCTGAAGCTCGATACGGAGTAGCAAGATAGAAAAACGGAATAAGATAACTAAAACATAAATTAAAGAATGAAAAATTTTATTGAAGAACTTGAGTGGCGCGGTATGATTCATACCGTTATGCCTGGTGCTGATGAGGAGCTTAAGAAGGGTATGGCTTCGGCATACCTCGGCATCGACCCCACAGCAGACTCACTACATATCGGTCACCTTGTGGGTGTCATGATTTTGAAGCACTTCCAGATGTGTGGTCACCGCCCCATCGCCCTTATCGGTGGCGCTACGGGCATGATTGGCGACCCCTCGGGTAAGTCACAGGAGCGCAACCTCCTCGACGAGGCTACATTGCGCCACAACCAGGAGGCAATCAAGAACCAGCTCTCGAAGCTCATAGACTTCGACTCGGAGGCCGAGAACAAGGCGATACTTGTGAACAACTACGACTGGATGAAGGAGTTCTCGTTCCTCGACTTTGCACGCGACATCGGCAAGTGCATCACCGTGAACTACATGATGGCAAAGGACTCGGTTAAGAAGCGTTTCAATGGCGATGGCGACGGTATGTCATTCACGGAGTTCACATACCAGCTCTTGCAGGGCTACGACTTCTTGCACCTCTACAAGGAGTATGGCTGTAAGTTCCAGCTCGGTGGCGCAGACCAGTGGGGTAACATCACCACAGGTACGGAGCTCATCCGCCGCAAGCTCGGTGGTGAGAACGAGGCCTTCGCAATCACCTGCCCCCTTATCACCAAGGCTGACGGCACGAAGTTCGGCAAGACAGAGAGCGGCAACGTATGGCTCGATGCGCGCTACACCTCGCCCTACAAATTCTACCAGTTCTGGCTCAACTTGAGCGACGAGGATGCAAAGCGCTACATCAAGATCTTCACCCTGCTCGACCGTGAGACTATCGAGTCACTTATCGCACGCCACGAGGAGGCTCCCCACTTGCGTGAGTTGCAGAAGACTTTGGCAAAGGAGGTTACAACGATGATTCACTCTGCTGAGGAGTACGAGAAGGCTGTCG
>JAGBTW010000150.1 GCA_017631135.1 Alistipes sp. | reverse complement strand
CGAACCCACGACCCACAGCTTAGAAGGCTGTTGCTCTATCCAACTGAGCTACGGAACCAAATCCCTGAAATGTAATAGTAGTATTCGTTCATCGTGTCGCACAAACTGCATCGCAAAATCTTGCGGTGAGTCAATGCTAAAACATCTAACGGTATATATCACCACTTTTCAGCGCTGCAAAACTACACAAAATATATCAATCCACCAAATTTTTGCCCCATAAACCTTGAATTTGGTGAATTTCATGCGAGTGGGTGCCCTATATAATACTGTCCGAGTCGTCTCTTCTGACACTTTCGTCTTTTACTTCTCTCTTTAATATGATTAATATCGTTTTTTGGGATGGAGGGTAGATGAAAAGTGTAAAAAATATTGAAAAAAAAGTCCTAAAAATTTGCAAATATATATATATATATATCTTTAAGGCAGAAACAAATGTCTAAACACCTACATTACAAACAGACAATATTTATAACTCATTGATGGCGAGATAGTAACTTCTCGTCGCGATGTATTGTAGAGTGTAACCGCTTGAAAGCGAGTAAAATGTGTAGTTTTGCAGTCGAGGAGAAGTATAGAATAAAAAATGCGACATATTAACCTTTAAACACTAAAACTATGAAGAGTAGATTTTTATGTTTATTTGCATTGATACTCGGTATGGTATCGTGCAACGATTATCCGGGGGGTGTTGACACTCCGCAGCCTCCCGTCAAGGAAAAGATGAGGATTACTGCATCGGCAGAGTCTACGCGTACATGTTTGGGTGAGGGCGATGCGGTGCTTTGGCAGGAGGATGACACGATAATGTTGTGGGCGATGTCGGAAGATGGCAGCCTCTATGCCGAGGAGTTCTCTATCGTTGAGGGTGCTGGCACAAGCCAGGCTGTGTTTGAGGGTTACATGCCAGAGCCTAACTTCGTGGTCGATAAGTACTACGCTACGGCGGGCTCTATGTGTGATCCAACAGGCGTACACCTTCTCAACTATCAGTACTACGAGCCTAATTCGTATGGTCGTTACTCGGCATGGCCATCAACATCGGTTAACCCTATGGTGGCGGAGTATTCGCCTGAGAGCTCACAGGTCACATTCCGCAACTTGCTTGGCTTGATGGAGTTGCAGGTGTTTGGTTCGGGTACTATCACCGACATCATCATTGTCACTGAGGGTGGGGATGAGTTTGTTGCGGGTCACTTCGACCTTAACCGCGAGACCTTGGAGCTCACGCCCAACAGCTCATACGATCGTTACAACTATCTCATCCTCGATGAGATAAATGTGGAGCTCACTGCGATGAACACATCATTCTACATTGCGTTGCCTCCTTGCACCATTGACGAATTGTGCGTATACATCACTATGGAGGGTGGCGAGTATGTGTTTAACGCCACTAACCCCATCACCATTACTCGTGGCGAGATCACTCCAGTGACTCCCGCATTGGGCGTTGTAGACCCCACGAAGCCCGACAACAGTCAGTGGCGCGTGGTAGGTTCAATGTGTAGCTGGGATGTGCCCAATGGTCAGTTGATGACGCTTATAGAGAATGACACTATGGTGGCTGTATACGGCGTGACATTCACTGTGAATGATGAGTTTAAGTTTGTGCGTGGCAAAGATTGGAACGATGCTAACTACGGCTATACCAGCGATTATGTAGTGGCTGGTTATAGCTATCCCGCTGTTGGTGGCGGTGAAAACATTAGAGTTGCAGAGGATGGTTGTTACGACCTATATCTCGACCTACACAATGCGCGCTTCTATATCATGAACGAGGGTGACGACTGGCGCAATGCCCAGAGAATTGAGGGCGATGTGGTTGAGACTATTGGTGTCATGGGCGACTTCTTGGGTAATGACTGGAATACAGACATAGAGATGGTGAGTGCTGGTGATGGAGTATATGTAGCACGAGGTGTTATCTTTGATGACTCTTTAGGTGAGGGTGCTGTGTTCAAGATTCGTCGCAACAGCAACTGGAATGAGGCATACGGCGTGCCCGAGTATAATGACATGCGCTATTGCAATACTGCTATTACGGTGGCAGATTCTTACGACTCGCAGTGTAACATCCTTGTGAATGCTATCATCGGTCTGAAGTACGACATCTGGTTCTATGAGAACACCAACGAGGTGTGGGTTATGAGTGCAGGTTGCAGTCCAGGTGAAACAGCATATATGTATGAGTTTGAAGCACCATACATGTTTGGTTATAAGGAGGATACCACAGATGCGTACTATGCGCACTATGTTCAGTTCACCCTTGGCGAGACACCCATATACGAGGACTGGACAACAGCATTGTTGGAGTCTAATAATGTGCTCTTCTCCGTCTTCTACAACAATATCACATATCCCGCACGCATCATCTTGGATGACACAACAGGATCATGCTTGATGAGCAACAATTACGGCATCTGCTGCTACTTTACATATATGTCTAGTGGCAGTATACAGGGCTACTACCTTGATTCGGCAGTATTGAATGTTACAGAGGATAAGATTGATGCCTACGCTGCTGTGGGCAACACCATTTTGCATATCATCTACAATGGACCATTGAAGCTGGGTTTCGCAAACGAGATTAGCGGCTCGGGTATTACCGAGAAGTTCGAGCAAGCCGATGTCTATGACCCTGTGTGGATGTAGAGCTCATGCCTCGATAGAGGCGAGTGATTTAGCAAGTGTATAAACGAAAAAAATGATATAACTATGAGACGAATATTTAAGTCAGCATATAGGGCGTTTGGTATGGCTATAACCCTTTCCGCCCTTGCATTAGTCGGTTGTGATGGCCTCTTCCCGCCAATGCCTACTCCAGAACCAGAACCAGAGCCTACGCCCGACCCCACAGAGGTGGTGTTGAGTGCATCAGTTGAGGCTACGCGTACAACGATGAACGAGAATGGTGTGGTGCTGTGGAGTGCCAACGATCAGATTCTTATCAGCGGTAGCACAGAGACTATATTCCAGATATCGGCAGGTGCTAACACCGCAGAGGGTGAGTTCAAAGGTATACTCCCTGCAAGCGACGAGGGCGAATACCGTGCAGGCTATCCCGCATCTATGTGGTCAGAGGGTGAGGAACTCCACACAGCGACCACACAGAAATATAAGCGTGGTTCATTTGCCAATAATACTAATCCCATGCTTGCTTCGTTCAATGAGGGTGATACAGACCTCCTTTTCCAAAATGTCTTTGGCATCGTGATGTTCCAGCTCACGGGTAGTGGTACTATCGACAGCATCGAGGTTAGTAACGACGATGTGCAGCTCGTGGGTGAGTTTAAGGTTGACCCCTCGACGCTCGGCGTTACAGCTGTGGATGGCTTGAAGAAGTTGTCGCTCGTGGATGTTAATGTTACGCTTGGCGCAGAGCCCGAGGCATTCTACGTTGTTGTGCCTCCCGCAACATACAACAACCTCACCATTACCGTGAACTGCACCGATGGCACTACCGTGGTGCGCGAGGCGAAGCAGGAGGTTAAGGTATGCCGCAATGAGGTGTTGCCTCTTGCTCCTATCAGCATCGAGGCAGAGCCCTACCAGCCTATGGTATCGGGAGCGGTAAATGCCGAGCGCTCACACTGGAACAGCGTGTCGTTTGACATCACTCGCAACGAGATGTGCGATAGAGCATACATCGGCTGGGCATATACCAGCGAGTACGAGACGATAATGGAGCAGAATCCCGAGTGGACAGAGTACGACTTGTTTGTAAACTGGATGAGCAATAAGTATGTAAGTGGTGACACTATCGACATCAATATCCTACCCAATGTGGAGTATACATACATCTTCTTGGGCTTGGATGCTGCGGGTAACTTCGAGGCGTCGACAATCACCCACAAGCAGGCAGGTCTCTTCTTGGGCAATGTGGGCGTTGAGGCTGGCGTAAACGAGATGACTACTTACAGTGCCGAGTGTTACTTCAACCTTACTGGCGAGGTGGAGAATATCTACTACGCACTCTTTGCTGGCGATGTGGAGAGTGTCTTCGATGAGAGCACCGACCTCTTATTCTATAACATCGCGCAGAGCGAGCGCGTGGCTGTGACAAGCAACCCCATGATTAATAAGTACGAAAACCTTAATGCTTATAGCTACTACACCCTTGTAGTTATTGCTGAGGGCGTAGATCGTAGCTTGGCTTTCGATGCCCATGCTTTCCGTACACCCGCTTATCAGAGTGGCGATGCGACCATCGACTGGACAGTGGCTGTTGCCGATACTTATATTGATGTAAATCTCTATGGCGACTGGGCTTCGTACAAATATATGGTGCTTAACAATACTACGCTCACTGGGGACTTCAACTTGTCAACCTATGCGTCAGTCATCGACAAGAGTGACGAGCCCTTCTACACAGAGTCTTCGTTCCGCGTTAACCACCTTATGGCCGCTGCGAGTCATGTCGTTGTCTTACTGCCCTACGACAGCAATGGCGTGTATGGCAATATCGTGGCGTTCCAGGTGAACACCCACGAGCCAGAGGCTACAAGCGACAGCGAGGCATATCGTAGCTATATAGGTCGCTGGGTGATAAGCTTCTACGACGAGAACAACTCTTACTATGAGGATTGTGCCGAGGTGAATATCACGCCCGAGTTTGTGGGCTCTACATACCGCGTTAGTGGCTTGAGCCTTGGCAAATGCTATAACGACACGCTTCGTGGCTACTTCATCGACGGTAAGTTCTGTCTCATCGCCTACGAGGCTGTGGCAT
>JAGBTW010000149.1 GCA_017631135.1 Alistipes sp. | reverse complement strand
CGTAGTGCACCACGAAGCGCACATCGCTCTTGTCGATACCCATACCAAAGGCGTTTGTTGCCACAATGATACGCACACGACCACTGCTCCACTCTTCCTGACGTATTGCACGCTCGAGGTTGGGCAGCCCCGCGTGGTAGAACTTAGCATTTATGCCATCCTTCTGCAACCTTTCTGCCATCTCCTCGCAGCCCTCGCGTGAGCGTAGGTAGATGATGCCCGAGCCCTCGACATTGCGAACAACACGCAACAGGTGCTCCATCTTATCATCCACACGCCTCACGACATACGACAAATTGGGGCGCGCAAAGCTTGTGCGTATAATATTGTGCTCGGCAAAGCCGAGATGGTGCATTATGTCGCGTGCCACGATGTCGGTTGCTGACGCCGTAAGCGCCAACATCGTCGCCTCGGGCTGCATCGCGCGCAGCTCGGCAATACGCAAATAGGATGGACGGAAGTCGTAGCCCCACTGCGAGATGCAGTGAGCCTCGTCAACCGCGATTATGCTCACCCTCATATTGCGCAGTCGCACACGAAAAGCCTCCGTAGCAAGGCGCTCGGGAGCGATATAGAGAAGCTTAACATCGCCATAGGCGCAGTTGTCAAGCGCAATCTCTATCTTGCGCGAGTCCATGCCCGAGTGCACAGCCACAGCGGGGATGCCGAGCTTGCGCAGCCTATCCACCTGGTCCTTCATCAGCGCGATAAGTGGCGTAACGACAATAGTGAGTCCCTCGCTCATGAGTGCGGGCACTTGGTATGTCAGCGACTTACCACCACCTGTGGGCATAAGCGCGAGGGTGTCACGACCCGCAAGCACCGCATCGATAATCTCGCGCTGCTTGGGTCGAAACGTCTCGTAACCCCACCACTTTTTGAGTACCTCCTCGGGGGTCACAACCTCGATATGCTCCTTACTGTCGGTCATCACCTATCGCACAACTATCTCATCTACAAACAAGAAGCCCGTATATTTACTGCGGTGTGCCTTATAGCGTATATAGCGCGCCTTTGTGCTACCCTCCCAGCCAAACGACTTAAACGAGGGCAACTCATCCAGCACCACCTCATACTCTATATCGGCAATCTTGGTGTAGGTCTCGCCATCCTCCGAAACGGCAATCTCCACCAAGCAGGGCATGAAGACTCCAGGACCACATATCTGCATAAAGTCGGCAGAGATACTGTGTATATCGGTCACCTCGCCCATGTCGATGATGACATCTACGCCACCACGACCCAGGAAGCCCTGCCAGCGCTCATCGGCGTATGTCCATGTGCCACGCTTGCCGTCGGTAAGCGTAGCATCCCACGCTGCAGCATACTTCGGTGCATAGTAGCGCGATGGCTCGAGGTAGGTGACGCTCTTACCCAATGCCAAGTGCTCGACATCCTCCAAGGATTCGGGGCGGTTGCCTATCTCATTCTTTAGGTCGAAGGGCGAGTAACCCTCCTCTATCATGCGGTCTACGATACCCACCGCGCGACTGCGGAAGTGCGCAAACTCCTTCTCCTTGGGCTGCGACCAGCCAATCTCCGCAATGGCGATAGCGCGGGGCCACAACATATGCTCGTAGTGCGAGTCCTCGACAATAAACTCTGCCCACAGATTAGCCTGAACACCAAGTATATACTTGCTCACCTCCTCCGACATTGTCGCGGGCGCAGGGTCATAAGAGTAGACCTTCTCCAAAGGCAAGTAGCCACCGATGCTCTCGGGCTGTGAGTAGGGTGCATCCTGTGGTGCATCGATATAGCAGTAGCCATGGGGCGACATAACGACCTTATGTCCCGCCTCGGCAGCCATCAAGCCACCCTCCTCGCCACGCCACGACATCACCGTAGCGTTGGGGGCAAGGCCACCCTCAAGAATCTCATCCCAGCCGATAATCTGTCTGCCACGCGCATTGAGATACTCCTCCATGCGGTGTATCATGTAGCTCTGCAGCTCGTCGACACTCTCCAAGCCCTCCTCGTGCATACGACGCTGACAATCTTCGCACAACTTCCAGTCGCCCTTGCCAGCCTCGTCGCCACCTATGTGGATATACTCCGAGGGGAATATCTCGATAACCTCGTCGAGTATCTTCTGCATCATCTCAAACGTAGCCTCCTTACCGATGCAGAGGTCACCCTGGCGCTCGGGAGCGTGGGTGCACTTCAACTCGGGATATGCAGCCAGGACCTCGTCGGAGTGACCAGGCATCTCAATCTCTGGGATGATGGTTATGTAGCGGTCGGCAGCGTAGGCAACCAACTCGCGCGCCTCCGCCTTTGTGAGGTAGCCACCCGAAGCACCCTCTGTGCCCTCCTCTACAAACTTGCGGTCACCATACCACCAACCCTTCCAGTCGTGGGGCGTGCGCCATGCAGCATAGCTCGTAAGGCGTGGGTAGCTCTCTATCTCGAGTCGCCAGCCCGCAGCATCTGTGAGGTGCAAGTGCAGGCGGTTCATCTTCATGCGCGCCATCATATCTATCTGACGCTTAAGGAAGTCCACCGAGCGGAAATGACGCGATATATCTATGAGCACACCGCGGTACTCGAAGCGTGGATAGTCCTCTATGCGACACTTCAACCACTCTCTATTGGGGTGCGCCTCAACCAACTGACGCAACGACTGCAAACCATAGTACACTCCTGCAGCTGTCGCGGCCTTGATATTGATACCCCCTTCTGCGCACTCCAAGATGTAACCCTCACCATGCTCAACACTTGGGTCTATGACAATGTTGAGATAGTCTCTCTTGGCAGATTTTTTCACTACCTTTAAGTCAAGACCTGTGGCATAAGCTGCATCCGTCAAACGCTCATGATCTTCGCACTCAACAGCGATGTATAGCTTAAACTCGCGCGAGGCATCAAACATTGTTACACGACCATCCGCATCCTCAACTTCTACCATTGCAGGTGCGGGGGTTATATCAAACTGCTGTGCTGAGAGTGCGACACAGCCAAACAAAGCGACTGCTAAAAGAGCTGCAAATCTTTTCATATATAGTTTAGGTATTTATTAGGGCAAAGATAATAAAAAATGTGTAGCAAATTTACGACAAGGATGTTAAATCAATATCTGGAACTACAATATCTGCGAGCTTATCCTTAATCAAGAAACCCATATATAGAGGTATCGTTAGCATATTCTCTTCGCGACCAACATTGTATTGCCCGAGCTTGATAGCATTATTGATGTGGTAGACATTTTTATTGTTTAGCACCGTCTTCAAACTCTTTGT
>JAGBTW010000148.1 GCA_017631135.1 Alistipes sp. | reverse complement strand
GTATCCAACGAGCCCGACTCGAAGTAGAAGTGCGAGGGTATCTCGTGCGCCGCCTGGCATAGCTCAAATATCTGATCACGCATACAATTACCGCGACTCAAGAGTATAAGGTCCTTGAAATCAATATCCTCGATGCGGATATTAGAGCGTTCAAACAAGGGGTGCGAGGGTGACACATAGGCATAGAAATGGTCACTAAAGAGGTCGTGCTCGGTGATGCCCTCGCCACATGTTCCCGATGCAACAAGCGCGGCATCTATGCGGTCACGCTTGAGCGACTCGATAATCTCGGCTGTTACCATTTCGTGAATCTCGAGTTCCACCTTTGGAAACTCCTTCACGAAGGTGGGAATAAACTTGTGCAACAGGTATGGTGCGATGGTTGGGATGACGCCCAAGCGCATCTTACCAGCCGTCTCGCCACGCATCTCGGCAACGGTCTCGTGGATATGCTTATACGAGCGCAGAGCCTCGCGCGCCTGTTCGAGCACCACCTCACCCACAGCTGTGGGCACGATGGGCTTCTTTGTGCGGTCGAGAAGCACAACACCGAGCTCCTCCTCAAGTGCCTTAACCTGCATCGAGAGCGAGGGCTGCGTAACAAAGCAGTGCTCGGCAGCCAACGAGAAGCTACCACAATTTGCCACCGCCAAGAGATACTCAAGCTGAATAATTGTCATAGTCTATAAGGGTTGTTCTATATAAGTATATTGGATTTACTATGCACAAAGTTATAAAAAAAATCTATACAAACAAAGAGTTATAGCATAATCTGCGATTTTTTTGTTATATTTGTCCGCTATTCGCGCGCAATAATAGCGTACGCGCACGCATGAGAAGAGATAAACGACTATTTAACAAGAAATAACACATTGACTATGGCAAAGATAATACTCACAGGAGACCGCCCCACAGGCAAACTCCACCTCGGACACTTCGTTGGCTCGTTGAGCCGCCGCGTAGAGCTTCAGAACACAGGCCTCTACGACAAGATATTCATCATGATTGCTGACGCACAGGCGCTCACCGACAATGCCGACAACCCCGACAAGGTGCGCGAGAACATCATCGAGGTGGCGCTTGACTACCTATCGTGCGGCATCGACCCCACAAAGTCGACAATCTTCATCCAGTCGTACGTCACCGAGCTTACGGAGCTTGCGTTCTACTATATGAACCTCGTTACGGTGCAGCGCTTGCAGCGCAACCCCACCGTGAAGGCAGAGATTACGCTTCGTGGCTTTGCCGAGCATGGCGAGGAGCAGGAGAACCAGCAGCGCAAGGGTACACCCGTGGGCTTCTTCACCTACCCCATATCACAGGCTGCCGACATCACCGCTTTCCGCGCTACAACAGTCCCCGTGGGCGAGGACCAAGAGCCTATGATTGAGCAGACACGCGAGATTGTCCACAAGTTCAACTCCGTCTATGGCGAGACCCTCGTAGAGCCCGAAATCATGTTACCCACCAACTCGGCATGCTTGCGTCTGCCAGGCACCGACGGCAAGGCGAAGATGTCGAAGTCGCTCGGCAACTGCATCTACCTCTCGGACTCTGCAGAGGATGTTAAGAAGAAGGTTATGAGCATGTACACCGACCCCGACCACCTCAAGGTCACCGACCCAGGCAAGGTTGAGGGTAACACCGTGTTCACCTACCTCGACGCCTTCTCTCGCCCCGAGCACTTTGCGAAGTACTGCCCCGACTACGAGAACCTCGAGGCTATGAAGGAGCACTATCGCCGTGGTGGTCTTGGCGATGTAAAGTGCAAGAAACTGCTCATCGCCGTGTTGGAGGAGCTATTGGAGCCCATCCGCGAGCGTCGCAAGCACTACGAGCAGCACATCGAGGAGGTGTACGACATCCTTCGTCGTGGTTCGGACGAGGCACGCAAGGCTGCTGCCGAGACACTCAACGACGTGCGCAACGCCATGCGCATAAACTACTTCGACGACACAGAGCTTATCACTCGTCAGGCTGCGGAGTTCCGCAAGGAGTAAACCCTCTCGACACTACAACATGAAATACGAACGACAAATAAAGAACTACATCTATGATGGCTACCTCGCCGTGTCGCGTCGCCTATCCGAGGCGCAGACAATGGCTATCCTCGCCATCGTTGTAGGTCTATGCGCAGGTCTTGGAGCATACATCTTCAACACCCTGCTGCACACTATAACCCACTTATTAACCTCGTGGACACCCGTTGACCGCGCACAGTGGCTCTACCTCATCTACCCCGCCATCGGTATCATCTTGGCTACGCTCTTCGTCAAGCGCATAGTCAAGGATGGCATCTCGGAGGGTGTCACACGCGTGCTCTACGCCATGTCGCGCAACAACTCACGCATCAAGGGTCACAACACCTGGACAAGCATCGTGGGTGGTGCTACGACCATCGGCTTTGGTGGTTCTGTGGGTCCCGAGGCACCTATCGTGCTCACGGGTGCTGCCATAGGCTCTAACATCGGCAAGCTCGCACGCCTCAACTACAAGAACATAACCCTTATGCTCTGCTGTGGTGCGGGTGCTGCTGTGGCTGCCATCTTCAAGGCGCCTATCACGGGCGTGGTCTTCGTGCTCGAGATTTTGATGCTCGACATCACCTCGAAGTCCATCATCCCACTCTTGCTGGCATCTATGACCGCAACCATCACCTCGCTTGTGCTGCATGGCTTCTCGCCCATCATCGCCGTGTCGCTCTCTCATAGCGACATGTTCCAAGTAGAGCAAGTGCCACTCTTCATCCTTCTCGGCTGCTTCTGTGGCATCATGGCGTTCTACTTCACCTCGGTAAACTCCAAGGTGGGTGGCTTCTACAAGAGCATCAACCAGCAGTGGCGTAAGTGGCTCTATGCGGGCATTACGCTCGGCGTGCTCATCTTCATCTTCCCACCCCTCTATGGCGAGGGACACAGCAGCTTTGGCGCGCTCATGACGGGTGATACAGAGAGTCTCTTTAACCACACGCTCTTCCACTCATTCAGCCACACCGACTGGTTCCTAATCATCTACCTCATCGCCGTGATGCTATTCAAGGTTATAGCCATGGCTACGACCAACGCTGCGGGAGGTGTAGGTGGTACATTCGCCCCCTCGCTCTTCGTGGGCGCCTTTGCGGGCGCTACAATCGCCGTGGTGTGTCAGGTCATCTTCGGATGGGATGTATCAATCACCTCGTTCACCCTCGCAGGTATGGCGGGTGTGATGTCGGGCGTGATGAAGGCACCCCTGACGGCAATCTTCCTTATCGCCGAGCTCTCGAATGGCTATGGACTCTTCATCCCGCTAATGATTGTGTCGTGCATATCGTTTGCCGTTAACTTCAGCCTCGACCGCGACTCTATCTACACCAAGCAGCTTCGCTTGCGTGGCGAGCTTCTCACCCACGACAAGGACTCCTCGGCATTCGTCTTCCTGCGCCTCGACCAGCTCATGGAGACCGACTTCATACGCTTGCGCGAGTCTATCACGCTGGGTGATGTGGTTAACATCATCTCTAACGCACGCCGCAACATCTTCCCCGTTGTCGACCATGCGGGTAAGCTCCTT
>JAGBTW010000147.1 GCA_017631135.1 Alistipes sp. | reverse complement strand
GTACTTGCTGCTATTCTGCTTGTGGTTGCGATAGGCAATGCGCACCGCCTCGGCATAAATCTCGCGGTTGCGCTGCAACACCTGCTCCAAGGAGTCTATGTCGTGCTCGGCAGCGCTCATCTCGCGCGACACCAAGCCATGCTCCGCCTCAACCTCGCCTATATACTCCTTGCGCATCTTAACCTGCTTCTCGAGCGCTCTCACCTGCTGCTGCGCACTTGCCTTCTCCTTTTTGAGGTTATCCACCTCGCGCTTGGTATTGTCGAGACTCTTCTTGTACTGCTCCACGCGCTTGCGCTGCGCTTCTATCGCCTTGTCGTTCTTCTGCGCCGAGGCCGATAGTGGGGTAGTGGCAAGTAGTATAAGAGCAACTATTTTTGCTATACGCTCTATCATAAGTTCGAGTATATGGGTTTTAGTTATTTCTTTTTGTCCTTGGTGGCAGTGCCCTTGAGATGTGATATATGTTGCTCCATCTCCTCCTTGTCGTAGCCCTGCTCCACAGCCTTCTTCCAATAGGTGTCTGCCATAAACTTCTCGCCCAGCGCCCAAAGTATATCGGCGTAGTGGGCAAGCAACGAGGCCTCGCGATGCGCACTTATCGACAGCGCCTGCATCATCACACTCTTTGCCTCCTCGTTGCGACCAAGGCGGTGTAGCACCCAGGCGTATGTGTCTATGTATGAGGCTTCACCAGGCTCAAGCGTCATGGCTCGCTCTGCCATCGTAAGAGCCATATCAAGGTGCTTGTCGAGTAGCGATAGGAAGTAGGCATAGTTGTTCAACACCATGACATTATCACTGTCATAGGATAGCGCCTTGCGATACGCCCTAAACGCCTTATTATCGTGCCCCTCCTCGTGGTATACATCGCCTATATATCCCCACATCTTACTGCGCTCCTCGTCATTCATCGCCACGCTAACCCCCTCCTTGTAGAATGTTTTAGCCCCCTTGAAGTCGCCATTGCTCACACAGTAGTATCCCGCATAGGCAAGAAGTTCCACGTCGCGAGGGTAGCGCTCAAGTGCCGATATAAGCACATCTAACGCACAACTACTATCCTCAAGATAGGTCAACAAGGTCATTAGCTCGATATAGTGGCGCGCCGTAGTGGCGGTGTTATCAAGGTGGCGATAGAGATACTCCGCAGCCTTCTCCAAGTCGCCAAGCGCAATCATGTGCCCTGCGTAGCAGTCCACAACATCGCGGTCGTTAGGATAGGCAATGGCAAGACGCTGAATGATGCTACCTATGCGTATGTAATTTTTCGAGTAAAAGGCTCTATTTGAGGTGAACTGCTCAATTCTGTTTAGCTTCTCACCCACGGCAATATCCTCATTTGCAAATATGCGCTCCTCGTAGTCGAGCATACGGCGTGTCTCACCCCTGCGCTCGTGGTACGACGATAGGGCACTCAACGCCTCAATATTGGCGCTATCTATATGCAATGCCTCCTCAAGCGTTGTGCGAGCCAACGAGTCGCGCCCAGCAACCTCGTATGCCTCGGCAAGGTTGATGCGCGCATTTATGTCGTAGGGCTGCTCATTAACGCCCTTTACTCCTGTAGCTATCGCCCTCTCATATTGGCGCGTATCGATGAGCAAATGCAGCTTTATCTCTCCAAGATAGGGGTTGAAGCCAACTCGCAACTCCGCGCTATCGAGTATCGATATTGCCGAGTAGGGCATGCTGCAGTAGCTATACAAGAGTGCTAATGCGTGATACGCCTCTATGTCGTTGGGGCTCAAGCGCATAAGACGGCGATAGGCGGGTATAGCCTGGGTGTACTTGCGCGTAGCAACAAGGCTTGTGGCATAGCCGCGGGCATACCACCTATTCGTTGTGTCCGAAGCGTATGCTCGGTGAGCATAGCTCAACGCCTTTAGCGCGTCATCCTCGAGCAGATGGAGGTTGTATAGCGCAGGTGCGTATGTCGAGTCCTCCGCAATGAGGCTCTGCCATATCTCGCGCGCCGCCACGGTGTCACCATCTATTGAGAGGCGCTTCACAGCCTCCGTGTGGCGATAGCTGCGCCCAAGGCTGTCGGGTAGGGTAGTGCGCTCTATGGCGCGCTGGCGCTGTGCACTACACACCGAGGGTGTCAGCACCACAGATGCCAACAGCACAACAAAGGGTAGTATGTAGCGCACAAACCTCATATCTAACAAAATAAGGGCATTAAGCGGATCTCTTAACGCCCTTATTATCATGTATCGTTGTTACAATTATAGTGCGCTCTCAAACTGGTTGAGGAAGCGAACATCGTTCTCGAAGTACAAGCGTAGGTCGCCGACGCCATACTTAAGCATCGCAATACGCTCAATACCCATACCAAACGCGAAGCCAGAGAACTCCTTGGGGTCAATGTTGTTAGCCTCCAAGACGTTGGGGTCTACCATGCCGCAACCCATAATCTCCAACCAGCCAGTGCCCTTACATACGCCACAGCCCTTGCCACCACAGATTGAGCACGATACGTCAACCTCTGCCGAGGGCTCGGTGAAGGGGAAGTATGAGGGACGCATACGAATCTGCGCCTGCTCGCCGAAGAGCTCCTTTGCGAAGTAGAGCAACGACTGCTTCATGTCGGCAAACGACACATTGCGGTCGATGTAGAGACCCTCAATCTGATGGAATATGCAGTGTGCGCGATACGAAATAGCCTCGTTGCGGAACACGCGACCAGGGCAGATAACGCGAATAGGGGGCTTCTGACGCTCCATTGTGCGCACCTGGATTGATGAGGTGTGTGTGCGGAGCACAACATCGGGGTTACTCTCGATGAAGAATGTGTCCTGCATGTCGCGTGCTGGGTGTTCGGGTGGGAAGTTGAGCGCCGAGAATACATGCCAGTCATCCTCAATCTCTGGGCCGTCAGCCACGGTGTAGCCGAGGCGCGAGAAGATGCCCACAATCTCGTTCTTAACGATTGAGATAGGGTGGCGCGAGCCCACCTGCTCTGACGAGCCAGGACGTGTCATATCGTCAATCTTCGACGCCTTGAGTGCTGCAGCGTTGCCAAACTCCTCTTTGAGAGTGTTTATGCGCTCTGTAGCGAGGTTCTTAACCTGGTTGAGACGCTGACCCAACTCACGCTTTTGCTCTGCGGGAACGCTCTTAAACTCCTCCATAAGTGCGCCAAGCACACCCTTCTTGCCAAGTATCTTGATGCGGAATGCCTCAACGTCAGCTGCCGACTGCGGTGCGAATGCCTCGATTTCAGCTAACAACACATTGATTTTGTTAATCATATATCTAATCTGTTTTTTATTGGCTAAACCATTCTTCGAGAGCTGTGCTCCCACTACTTTTTTACCATGTAACCGCCTGTGTAGCAAATGTTAAGCACACACAAATCGGCGCACATGGGTATATTATCGGACAAATATACGAAAAATTTATCAATTAAGATGCTCTTTTAATCTTATTTATTTAGACTTACAGTAAAAGTGTATTTTTTTATATTGTGTTGAATTTTTTTGTATATTTGCGTTGTATTTGCATATAAGGCTTTGACCGAAATATTTTCTAACACTATAATAAACATTTGTAATATGATTAGTTACAAGGATTTAGGTCTCGTGAATACTCGCGAGATGTTCAAGAAGGCAGTTGATGGCGGCTACGCTATTCCCGCGTTCAACTTCAACAACATGGAGCAGCTTCAGGCTATCATCATGGCATCGGCAGAGACAAAGTCTCCCGTTATTCTCCAGGTGTCAAAGGGTGCTCGTCAGTATGCTAACCAGACTCTTCTCCGCTACATGGCAGAGGGTGCTGTTGAGTATGCAAAGGAGCTCGGCTGGGAGAACCCACAGATCGTTCTTCACCTCGACCACGGCGACAGCTTCGAGACTTGCAAGAGCTGCATCGACATGGGCTTCTCTTCAGTTATGATTGACGGCTCACACCTCCCCTACGAGGAGAACGTAGCCCTCACAAAGAAGGTCGTTGAGTACGCACACCAGTTCGACGTAACTGTTGAGGGTGAGCTTGGCGTATTGGCAGGCGTTGAGGACGAGGTTTGCGCAGAGGAGAGCCACTACACAAAGCCCGAGGAGGTTGTTGACTTCGTTACAAAGACAGGTTGCGACTCACTCGCTATCTCTATCGGTACATCACACGGTGCTTTCAAGTTCACTCCCGAGCAGTGCACACTCGACCCACAGACAGGTCGTCTCGTTCCTCCTCCCCTCGCATTCGACGTTCTCGCAGCTATCGAGGAGCAGCTTCCTGGCTTCCCCATCGTTCTTCACGGCTCATCATCAGTTCCCCAGGACGAGGTTGACACCATCAACAAGTTCGGTGGCGCATTGAAGGCAGCTGTAGGTATCCCCGAGGAGCAGCTTCGC
This sequence comes from Alistipes sp., assembly GCA_017631135.1. GTDB lineage: Bacteria > Bacteroidota > Bacteroidia > Bacteroidales > Rikenellaceae > Alistipes. The sequence continues at coordinate 3,828 of JAGBTW010000147.1, read as the reverse complement.
AAGGCAGCCAAGAGCGCAGTTTGCAAGATTAACATCGACTCTGACTCACGTCTTGCTATGACAGCAGCTGTTCGCGAGGTATTTGCTAATAAGCCCGCAGAGTTCGACCCCCGCAAGTATTTGGGTCCTGCTCGCGACAACATGAAGAAGCTCTACATCCACAAGATTAAGGAGGTTCTCGGCTCTGACAACAAGGCTTAATCCAATAGGGTTATCCCACAAAAAAAGTACTGCTCACCACAGCGTGGGCAGTACTTTTTTTTAATTAGTAATGAGTAGTGAGTAATTAGTAATACGTTGATAATCAATATTACGCACATAGTAACACAACTATTGCATCTGCAAAAGTGCTTTTCTGTTAAAAAGTTGCTTCTGCAGAAGTGTTTTGTGGTTTGGTATAGGGTTTGATGGCGGGAGAACAAAAATATTGTTCATGGCGAAATACCTTATATTGATACTGGCGGTGTGGGCTCCTGGGTGGTTGGTGGGGCAAACGGCAGAGAGGTTGCTCTCGTTGGAGGAGGCGTTGGCGATGGCGCGCGAGCAGAACCTATCGTTAGCCATAGCCAACGAGGGCATTGCCACGGCAAAAGCAGAGGCAAAGGAGTTAAATGCGCTATGGTATCCCACGCTTGCCATCGCTGGAGAGTACTCGCACAGCACAACCGAGATAGCCGCCGTAACGACCATAGGCGAGATAGGGGGTGAGCTACTCGGCAACCTCGCCCCAATGGTTGAGAACAACCCCATAGCGGGGGCGTTATTGGATGGTATCAGCGATGTGCAGCTGCGTCTGCCGATAGTGCCGCGCAACACCGCCGAGGTGGGCATGGAGCTTGTGTGGGTGCTCTTTAGCGGTGGTCGCAGGGTGGCGGCACTGCGCATATCCGACAGGCTATTAGAGGTGGCATACGAGCGCTACAGTGCAACAGAGAATGGCGTTATCGCAGCCGTAGCAGGGGCTTATTGGAGCTTGGCACTTGCGCAGCAGCTCGCAGAGGTGAGACGCACGGCGCTAGCGCTGCATGGCGAGCATCTGCGTCAGGCGCGGAGGCTCGAAGAGGAGGGGATGATAAATCGTGCCGAAAGGCTCATCGCGGAGGTTGCCTACGACGAGTGTGCCACGCTCCTTGCCTCGGCAGAGAGCGAGGTGCGCATAGCGGCAGAGGGCATAGCCATGCTTCTTAATGTGGACTCCACAGCGATAGTGCCCACCACGCCACTTGCCATACCCCGCGCGATACCCTGCAAAGAGGAGCTCGTGGCGCACATCTCGACAGCCCCTGCAATAAACGCTCTGCGCAGTGGCGAGGATATTGCCGCGCTCACGCTCAAGGCCGAGCGCAGTCGCTACATGCCCACCATAGCCCTTATGGCGCATCAGCAGTTGTGGTCATCGGGCTTGGACAAGAACATCTTTCCGCGCACAGTGATGGGCGTAGGTCTATCGTGGACACTCTTTGACGGTCTCGCGCGCGAGGGCGCTATAGCACGCTCCAAGTCGGCATTGCGCACAGCGCAGACAGCCTTTGAAAAGGGTCAGCGCGAGCTACACACCGCCATAGATAAGTACTACGCCATACTCACCACCGCGCTCGAGGAGTATCGCACGCAGCAGACAACGATTGCGCTTGCCGAGGAGCTGCACAGGGCACAGGTGCGCGCCTTTAATGAGGGCATGGCGACATCTTCGGATGTTGTAACAGCAACACAGCAGCTCTCCGAGGTGAGGCTTGCACAACTTGCAACGCTCTATACCATAGACACTTCGCTTGCCACGCTACTTATGTTGGTCGGCAAGGCCAATAGTTTGACAACCTATTTCACCGCTCCGTAATCATGAAACAGAGGTTCTCTTTCGTCGCTTTTATTGTCGTTGTGTTGGCTATCGCCGTGCTCTCCATTGTCGGCATCCTCACAGCACGCCACACCGTTCCCCCTCTGCAGGGCACTATTGAGGCTCGCGAGGTGCGCATATCGGGCAAGTTAGCTGGCAGGGTGGGCGATATATATGTCGCCGAGGGTGATAGGGTAGTGCCCGGCGACACGCTCATTGCCATCTACTCACCCGAGACCGAGGCGCTCTATAACCAAGCTGTGGCACTCGAAAATGCAGCCATGGCGCAGAGTGATAAGGTTGATGGGGGCGCTCGCAGCGAGGTTATAGCCTCGGCACGACAGCTGTGGCAGGGTGCTGCGGCACAGCGCGCACTTGCCGAGAACACATACCACAGGGTGGTGCGCCTATGGCAAGATAGCGTCGTGTCGCTGCAGCGCAAGGAGGAGGCCGAGGCCCTCTACCTCTCGGCAAAGGCCGCCGAGGGCGCTGCGCATGAGCAATATATGCTTGCGTGCAGTGGTGCGCAACGCGAAGATAGGGAGAGCGCTCGCTACATGGCGGATGCCGCAGCTGGGGGTGCTGGTGGCGTAGAGGCTCTGTTGCACGATGCCCACCTTATCTCACCCACCGAGGGTGTTGTTGTCGAGATATACCCCGCCGAGGGCGAGTTGGTGGGTATAGGCACTCCACTGCTCTCGATTGTCGTTGTTGACGAGCCCTACGCGGTGTTTAATGTGCGCGAGGATATGATGCCCCACTTTTGGCTCGGGCGCATCATACGGGGCGCTGTACCCGCCATTGCCACGACCGACATAGAGTGGGAGGTATACTACATCTCGCCGCTGGGTAGCTATGCCACATGGCGCACCTCGCACCTCGCCGCGGGCTACGACATGCGCACATTCGAGGTAAGAGCGCGCCCCGTAGACAATATTGAGGGGTTATACCCTGGTATGAGCGTCTTGGTAAACATGGAGAGCATAGAGCGATGAGAGCATTTTTTAGGGTCATGTGGCGCGAGGTTGGCATCATCGCCCGCCGACCGATACTATGGATAGCCACCATAGGCATACCGCTCTTTTCAGCACTCTTCATGACCACAATATTTGGCGACGGAGCGATACGAGATATACCCATAGGCGTTGTGGATAGGGACTTTACCTCCACCTCGCGCGAGATAATTCGCACCATAGACTCCTCGCCCACGCTCCATGTAGTACGCCACTTCAGCTCCTATGGCGATGCCCTCCAAGCCCTCCGCAAGCGAGATATTTATGGCTATGTCATCATGCCCGCCGACCTCTCGCGCAACATGGAGCTGGGCACGCCCGCAGCAATCCCCTACTACTACCACTACGCCTTTATGAGTGTAGGTGCTCAAGTGGAGTCCACGCTCCGCACGTTGCTCACAATGGCGAGCGTCGACCCCATGATTGTTGCTGCAAGTGAAATGGGTGTCTCCGAGGAGAAGATGGAGTGTTTCGTAGAGCCACTTAATAGCGACACCCACCCCTTGGGTAACCCCTCGCTTAACTATCGCACCTACCTTGCCGAGCCAATATTTTTCATTATGTTCCAAATTGTTATACTCATAACCACGGTCTATGTTCTTGGTAGCGAGAGGGAGCATGGCAGGGTGTGGCTTGCTGCGGCAGGTGGCAACATCATCACCGCCTTGGTGGGTAAGTTTGTACCCTACGCCTTTGTTTTCGCTGTAAGCGGCATGGCAGCTATATATGTGATGTTCGATGTTGCGGCTATAGCTACAATAGGCTTGTGGGGCATGGTGGGGGTTGTGGTGGGGTTGGTTGTTGCGAGCATCTCGCTTGCGCTATTTGTATACTCACTATATCCGCGCATGTCACTGATATTAAGCGCTGTGTCGGTCATAGGCTCGCTCGGCGCAACGCTCTCGGGTGTGACCTTCCCCATAGACTCTATGTACCCCATTTTTCGCTATGTTGCATTCGCACTCCCCATACGACACT